>DXDU01000061.1 GCA_019115285.1 Candidatus Acutalibacter pullistercoris | reverse complement strand
GACAGCAAGCAGCCCGGCTGCTACACCTGGGACCACGCCATGGGCCTGGGCGACTCCGTGCCCCCCACCGAGGTGGAGAAGCGCCGCCGCCAGATCCGCCGGGACGACGTGTGCAACATGCAGTACACCTCCGGCACCACCGGCTTCCCCAAGGGGGTCATGCTCACCCACTACAACGTGGTGAACAACGGCAAGGCCATCGGCGACTGCATGGACCTGTCCACCGCGGACAAGCTGATGATCCAGGTGCCCATGTTCCACTGCTTCGGCATGGTGCTGGCCATGACCGCTGCCATGACCCACGGCACTACCATGTGCCCCATCACCGCCTTCTCCCCCAGAAAGGGCCTGGACTGCATCAATAAAGAGCAGATCACCGCCTTCCACGGGGTGCCCACCATGTTCATCGCCATGCTGGAGCACGAGAACTTCCCGAAGACGGACTTCTCCCACATGCGCACCGGCATCATGGCCGGTTCCCCCTGCCCAGTGAAGGTGATGGAGGACGTGGTGGAGAAGATGCACATGAGCGAGATCTGCATCACCTACGGCCAGACGGAGGCCTCTCCCGGCTGCACCATGTCCAAGACCACCGACTCCCTGGAGACCCGGGTGAACACCGTGGGCGGGGCCATGTTCGGGGTGGAGTGCAAGATTGTGGACCCGGAGACCGGCGAGGACCTGCCCGACAACGTGGACGGGGAGTTCTGCGCCAAGGGCTACAACATCATGAAGGGCTACTACAAGATGCCCGAGGCCACCGCCGCCGCCATCGACCAGGACGGGTGGCTGCACACCGGCGACCTGGCCCGCCGCCTGCCTGACGGCAACTTCAAGATCACCGGGCGGATCAAGGACATGATCATCCGGGGCGGCGAGAACATCTACCCCAAGGAGATCGAGGACTTCATCTACACCCACGAGAAGGTCCGGGACGTGCAGGTCATCGGCGTGCCCGACGAGCAGTACGGCGAGGAGATCATGGCCGTGGTGATTCTGAAGGAGGGGGAGACCTCCACCGAGGAGGAGATGAAGGACTACGTCCGCACCCACATGGCCAAGCACAAGGTGCCCCGGTACGTCACCTTTGTGGACCAGTTCCCCATGAACGCCGCGGGGAAGATTTTGAAGTACAAGATGCGGGAGCAGGCCGTGGAGTACCTGAAGCTGCAGAAAGCCGCCTCCATCGAGACGGCCTGAGGGGCCAGAGCCCAGGGCCGGTAGAGACAAGTAAAAGTTTTTGGTCAAGCTTTTTACAAAAAGCTTGCGAGGTGTGGAGCGGAGCTCCACGACCTTACGAGCGGCGCAGCCGCGACGTAAGAGGGTAGGGGCATTGTCATACCAGCCCGCAGGGCTGGTAACAATGCTCCGGCCCTCTTTCTTGTTGCCAGCTTTTGCGCCTGGGGGTGATTGCCCTAGGTGAATCCCACCCCCCGCCCCTCCCGCGCCTAAACCAAGGAGGTATCTGTTACCTCGCTGGCGCGGGAGGGGAGATTTAATCTTAATATTTAATAGGATTTCCAAGGGGACTCCGTCCCCTTGAACCCCTGTGTTAGGAAGTCTCTTGTAAAGCAGACAGCTATAGATGTGGGGGGTTATCAAAGGGGGGCCGCTAGGCCCCCCTTTGGAATTAAACTATATAACTTTCTCCCCCTCCCATGCCGGTAGGCCATCCTCCTGCGCATAGTAAGGGCATGGGAGGGGGGTAGGGGGGTGGGTAGCACCAAACTTGCCCATACGCCAGGCGAGACCAGGGGGTGGGTACCGCTAACCGTGCCCCACCGCCGTCGCTGACGCCAAAGGACGGCGCACGCTTTGGGCGGTGGGGCAGGAACAATATGGCAAGATCTACTGCGAACCTACGGTTCGCTTGAGAGAACCCCCGGCGAGGGTTCTCTCAGTGAAAACAGTCCACTGGACTATTTTCACCCTCTTTCCTGCGCTTGCTGACGCATTTAAGGTCGTGGGGACTCTGTCCCCACACCCCTGCCACCTTTGAAAAGGTGGACGAAACTTTTCGTTTTGTTCTCCCCGCCCTGGCTTTTCACTTTTCCCGTTTCCCTCCTAACCCAAAGGCCGGGGGCAGCTGGGCCATGGCGATGGCCTTGGCCTGGGCGGCGTTTTTGTCGATCTCCTCCTTCAGCTCCCCCAGGGAGCCGAACTTCCGCTCCGGCCGGATAAACCGCAGCAGGAACAGCCGCACCCGGCGGCCGTACAGGTCCCCGGAGAACTGGGGCATCCAGGTCTCCGCCAGCACCTGGTCAGAGCCCACTGTGGGCTTTACCCCGATGTTGGTCACCCCCCAGTGGTAGCCGCCGTCCACCCGGCACCAAGAGGCGTACACCCCGAACCGGGGCTGCACGAAGCCCTCCGGGATGGCCTGGTTGATGGTGGGCATGCCCAATCCGGTGCCGATGTGGTTGCCGTGGATCACCTCCAGGGAGAAGCCGAAGGGCCGGCCCAGCAGCCGGTTGGCCAGGGGCAGGTCCCCCTCCTCAATGGCCCGGCGGATCCGGGTGGAGCTCACCTTCTCCCCCTCTTCCTCCACGGGGGGGACCACCTCCAGGAGCAAACCTTCCTCCAGGCACAGCTGCTGGAGCAGGGCCACGTCGCCCCGGGCGTTTTTCCCAAAGCGGAAGTCCTCTCCGCAGCACAGGAGCTTGGCCCGGCAGCGCTTTACAAGCACCTCCCGGACAAAGTCCTCCGGCTCCCAGTCCTTCACCTGAGAAAAATCCAGCCGGTACAGCCGCCGGACCCCCGCGGCCTCAAGCAGCTGCTCCTTGTCCTGGGGGGTGGCCACCGCCGCTCCCCCCCGGGGGCTCTGCCGGAAGGTGAGCACCCCGGCCTCCCAGGGGGCCGCCACCGCCGCCCGGACCACCGCCATGTGGCCCCGGTGCAGGCCGTCGAAGGCCCCCAGGGCCAGGGCGCAGGGAGCGGTCTCCCGGATCTGTTCCAGCTGTTCCACGATCTTCATACCTGTTCCTCCGGTTCCCAAAAGAGCTTGCGAAAGACGATCTCCCCCCGTGAGAGATCCACCGCCCCCAGGCCCAGAAAGACCTGTCCCGGGGCGAACACCCGCACCAGCTGCCCCTGGGGCAGGGCGATGCGGGGCAGGCGCAGCCGCTCCATAGAGAGGCTGCCCCCGTTTTGAAAGCGCCTGGCCTGGGCCTGGCTCACCCAGGCGGCGGGGTAGTCGCCAAACAGGCTCTCCACCGGCCGCAGCACGCTGGGGATCTCCCCCCGCTCCCCCAGCTCTCTCAGCCGGTCCAGGGAGAGGGCCTCCCCCTCTTCAAAGCCGCAGGCGGCGGTGCGCCGCAGGGCGGTCATGGTGCCGCAGCTGCCGGCGGCCCGGGCCGCGTCCTCGATGAGGGTGCGGATATAGGTCCCCTTGGAGCAGGCCACCTGGAGGGTCCCCTCCCGGGTCTCCGGGTCGTAGCTTAAAAGCTCCAGCTTAGAGACCCGCACCTGCCGGGCAAGGCGGTCTACCTCCAAGCCCTGGCGGGCCAGCTGGTACAGCCGTTTCCCATTCACCGAGACGGCGGAGTACATGGGCGGCACCTGGGAGATCTCCCCCACAAACTGGCTCAGGGCCTGTTCCAGGGACTCCCGGCTCACCGGGGCGGCGCTCTCCTCCACCACAGCCCCGGTGACGTCCCCGGTGTCCCGGCGCTCTCCCAGCCGGAAGGCGGCCCGGTAGGCCTTGTCCGTGTCGGGGAGCAGGTCGGCGGCCTTGGCGGCCCGGCCCAGCAGCAGGGGGAGCACCCCGGTGGCCATGGGGTCCAGGGTGCCGGTGTGGCCGATCTTCCGCTCCCCGCAGATCCGGCGGGCCACCGCCACCGCGTCGAAGGACGTAAAATCCTGGGGCTTGTCTAAGATGATAATGCCGTTCATCCCGTCTCCTTTCTCCCCGGCCGCCCCGGGGCAGTTGCTTTTCGCGCCCCGCAGGGCCGCCGCCTCTCCCGCAATGGGGTGGGCTTGATAAGGCCCGCCTTCGTCTCGCCTGCCGGTCTGGGGGAGCTTTCCTAAGCCCACCCCCTGGTCTCGCCTGCCGGCTCGGTCGGTTCGCGGCAGAGCGCCACCGGCGCTCGCTCACCCCCTCCCGTAAGGATAGCAAGAGATAGTCGTTAGCTTATCTGTACGGGAGGGGGAGATTATTCTATAATCTCATTCCAAAGGGGGATTTCATCCCCCTTTGGGAACCCCCCATGGTAGATAGCTGCTTTCGAGTCAGAAAGCCGCTGCTTCTAAGGGCACCCCCTCCGTCATCGCTAAAGCGATGACACCTCCCCCAAAGGGAGAGGCAAGTCTCGGCTCCCCTTTTGGGGGCGCCGGTGTCCAGCGGACACCCTTCAGCGCCGACTGAGCCGGCAGGCGAGAAAGCGCCCCCTTTGTGAACCCCCTTACAGGCAGCCCAAAATGGGGTCCAAGGGGTCCTGGTGCCCAGTGGGCACCGTCCAGGACCGACCGACGCGGCAGCGGAGACCGAAGCCCCTTGAAAATCCAATATAATTTAAAAACTTATTCCCCCTTCCGCGCCTGCGAGGGCACATACATCTCCTTGGTGTGGGCGCGGGAAGGGGGTAGGGGGCGGGGCGCAGATAGCTCATCCCCAGCCTGGTGGCGGACGAGACGGGGGTCGGCTTGCATATAGCCGGCCACCCAGGTGCGCTGCCGGTCGGAGCGGTGGCCTATCGCCCTACGGGCGCGTGCGGCCGCCGCCCCTGGCTCGCTTTTATCGCGGCTGCGCCGCTCTTTAAGGCCGCAGGGCTCCGCCCTGCAACCCGCAGCCTTTTGTAAAAGGCTGGCGAAAACTTTTCATTTGCCTGCCCTTACAGGCCCTGTTCCTCCACGAACTTGTAGAAGTCCTTCTCCGCGCCGGCGTCCTCCTGGCGGATGGTGCCCACCGTCTGGGTGTAGAGGGTGAACTCCTCCTCCCCGTCCAGGCGGAAGGTGCGGTCGCACAGCTTCCGCTCAAAGGCGCCGATGCCGCAGGTGCCCAGGCCCAGGGCGGCGCAGCCCAGGTACAGGTTCTCCCCCACGTGGCCCACGTCCGCCAGCACCATCCGGTGGGCGTAAATGCCGTAGCGCCACTCGCTGCGATAGGGCACGAAGGACCAGTAAAACACCACGCTGGACTTGGCCGCCCACTGCTGGCCGCACAGGCTTTCGCCGATCAGGGCCCGCAATGCCTCCTCGTCCTCCATGGGGGCAAGAAGCTCCAGCTGGTGGGTCATGGGCAGGTAGTGGTAGGCCCCGGGGACCAGGCCCTCCACCTTGCGCACCAGCAGATAGGTCTCGAAGGGGTGCCGGGCGCCGCCGCAGGGCACGGTGCGCAGGGTGGCGTAAGACTTCCCCCGGATCTCCTTGACCCCCTGGGTGACCCACAGCAGGAAGGACAGCTGCAGCAGGCTCAGGTCCTCCTGGGTGTAGACCCGGCTGCTCTTGCGCTTCATCACCACGGTGAGCAGGTCTTCCTCCAGGCCCAGGTCCTTAAAGTTCTTGGGCAGCTGGGTCACAGGGCCGCCCATGGGCGCCTTGACCAGCGGGGGCTGGGGCTTCTTCAGCTCCTGGTCGGTGAGGTACCCCTCCTCCTGCTCTGTCTCCTCCCGGGGCTTTAAAAAGTCCCGGCCTTTGCGAATCAGTTCCAATTCCCGCTCTTTTTCCATGTGATTTTCCTCCCTTTCTCCAGGAAAAAAGCCGCTTGCCGCGGCTTTTTCTCTCACAGGAGCCCCAGGCTCTCCAGGTACTCCCGGCAGGCTTTGCCCATGGCCTGGGCGGCCTGCTCTATGGTCTCTTTGTCAAAGCTGCACCCGGCGGCGCCCTGGTGGCCCCCGCCGCCGAACTTGGCGCACAGGGCCGCGGCGTTGGCCGGCGGGTCCGCCCGGACGGAGGCCTTTACCGTGCCGTTTTCCCGCTCCTTTAAGGTGATGCCCACCACCACCCCTTGAATCTGCCGGGGCAGGGCGGCCAGGCCCTCCAGGTCGCTTTCGGTGGTGCCGGTCTCCTCTAAGATCTTCCAGGGCACCTGGATCATGGCGGCCTTTCCCCCGCAGAGGAACTCCATGCCCTCCATCACCCGGCGCTCGGCCTCCACCTGGGCCCGGGACTTGCTCTCGAACATCCGCCGGTTGATCTCCCCGGCGGCGGCCCCCAGCTCCAGGGTCCTGGCGGCGATGCGGTGGGTCCGGGGGGTCACGTTCCGGTAGCGGAAGCACCCGGTGTCCGTGGCGATGCCGGTGTACACGCACCCGGCGGTGGCCGGGTCCACCGGGGCCCCCAGCTCCTCCAGCAGCAGGAAGATCATCTCCGCGGTGGCGGCGCTGTCCGGCTCCACCCAGCGCAGGGGAGTGAAGACCTCCCGGGTGCCGTGGTGGTCGATGGCCAGATCGGCCCGCTCCCCCCACTTTTTCCAGGCGGCGCCCAAGAGCTTCACGTCCGCCACGTCCACGGTGACGATGTAACGCGGCTCCCGCTCCTCCTGGGGCAGCCCCTCGAACAGGTACCGGAACTTCTCCGGGATGGGGTCGGCGCAGTCGATATTCACGGTCTTTCCCAGGGCCCGCAGGCCACGGCACAGGGCGGTGGCGGAGCCCAGGGTGTCCCCGTCGGGGGAGGCGTGGCACAGCAATAAGATCTGGTCCCACTCACCCAGCAGCCGGGCGGCGCCGGCGCAGTCCAGGGCGCGGTCATTCTCCATCCTCATCCCCGCCTTCCTCCTGGTCCCAGCCGCCGGCGGGCTCCAGGTCGTGGAGCATCCGGGAAATGTTTGCCCCGTACTCGATAGAATCCGTGGCCTTGAAGAGCAGCTCCGGCACGTGACGCAGGGCCACCCGCCGTCCCAGTTCCCGGCGGATGAACCCCGCCGCGGACTTCAGGCCCTGCACCGCCGTCTTGGTGCGGTCCAGGCCCTCCATGGTGCTCACATATACGGTGCAGTAGGACAGGTCGTTGGTCACGTCCACCCGCACGATGCTGAGAAAGCAGTCCTTCACCCGGGGGTCTTTCACCTCCCGGAGGATGGCGGAGAGTTCCCGCCGGACGTCCTCGGTGATGCGGTCCAGCTTATGTCCAGGCATACGGATGCCCCCTTTCTTGTCTCTTTCCTTTTGTCTGTCTTTCCATCAGGGCCCGGGCCCGTGGATCCTCCTTTGAGGGTGCCCCCTCAGCCAGCACTGCCGCCTTGCTCTGGATGAGCGGTGCCCACCCCGTCTCGCCTGCCGGCTCGGTCGGTCCTGGACGGTGCCCACTGGGCACCAGGACCCCTTGGACCCCTTTCAAGGGCACCCCCTCAGCTGCCTGCGGCGACAGCTCCCCCAAAGGGGGAGCCAAGTCTCGCCTCCCCCTTTGGGGGAGGTGTCATCGCTTTGGCGATGACGGAGG
>DXDU01000060.1 GCA_019115285.1 Candidatus Acutalibacter pullistercoris | reverse complement strand
AGAAAGACGAGGGAACCCACATGGAGATCAAAGAAAAGATCGAAGAGATCGTAGAGAAAGTGAAGAGCGACAAGGACTTTGGCAAGCACTTCAAAGAGGACCCCAGCAAGGCCCTGGAGGGCGCGCTGGGCACCGACCTGCCCGACGAGCAGGTGAAGGCCCTCATCGAAGGGGTCAAGGCCAAGGTAAACCTGGACGAGCTGGGCGACAAGGCCGGCGACTTCCTGGGCGGCGCCATGGACAAGGTCAAGGGCCTGTTCGGCAAGAAGTAAACAGGAGTACACAAAAGGAGGGGCGGCTGCCCCTCCTTTTTCTTTGCAATAAATGACCCCCGGCCCAAGGGCCGGGGGACGTTTTTTATACCTCGCAGGCGCACTCCTCGCACTCGGCGATCTCCCCCACGATGGGGGTGGGGTCGATGCCCTGGCGGCGGTAGTAGTCGGCCACCGCGGCCTTGATGGCCTGCTCCGCCAGCACGGAGCAGTGGATCTTCACCGGCGGCAGGCCGTCCAGGGCCTCCATCACCGCCTTGTTGGTGAGCTTCAGGGCGTCGTCGATGCTCTTGCCCTTGATCATCTCCGTGGCCATGCTGCTGGTGGCGATGGCCGCCCCGCAGCCGAAGGTCATAAAGGACACGTCGGTGATCACGTTCCCCTCCACTTTGATGTACATCCGCATGATGTCGCCGCACTTGGGGTTGCCCACCTCCCCCATGCCGCTGTAGTCCTTCATCTCCCCTACGTTCCGGGGGTTGGCGAAGTGGTCCATTACCTTAGCGCTGTATGCCATAGTATCGTATCCTTTCTCTGTGTGTGATCTGTCCTTCTATGCCAATTCCCTCACATATAGGCGTCGTAGTTCACTTTGCCCTGCTGGATAGCGTCCCACAGGGGGGACATGGCCCGCAGCCGCTCTATAATAGGCGGCAGGGTCTCGATGATATAGTCGATGTCCTCCATGGTGTTGTAGTCCCCGAAGGAGAGCCGCAGGGAGCCGTGGGCCACCTCGTGGGGCAGGCCGATGGAGAGCAGCACATGGCTGGGGTCCAGAGAGCCGCTGGTGCAGGCGGAGCCGGAGGAGGCGCTGATGCCCTTCAGGTCCAGCATGAGCAGCAGGCTCTCGCCCTCCACCCCCTGGAAGCAGAAGCTCGCGTTGCCGGGGAGGCGCTCCTTCCGGTCGCCGTTTAACCGGCACCGGTCGATCTGCAAAATGGCGTCGATGAGCTTGTCCTGCATGGCGGCGAGCTTTTCCCGGCGCTCCTGGATGGTGGCGCAGGCGGCCTTCATGGCGGCGGCCAGGCCCACGATCTGGGCCACGTTCTCCGTGCCGCCCCGCTTCCCGCGCTCCTGGGCGCCGCCGTCCAGCAAGTTGGGGATGCGCACCCCCCGGCGGATGTACAGGGCCCCTACCCCCTTGGGGGCGTGGAGCTTGTGTCCGGAGAGGGACAGCATGTCGATGTTCTGTTCCCTGACGTCGATGGGCACCTGGCCCACCGCCTGGACGGCGTCGGTGTGGAACCAGATCCCCTTCTCCCGGCAGAGCTTGCCGATCTGGGGGATGGGCTGAAGGGTGCCGATCTCGTTGTTGGCGTACATGATGGTGACAAGGCCCGTGTCCTCGGTGAGGGCCGCTTCCAGCTCCTCCACCCGGACGATGCCGTTCTCGTGGACCGGCAGGTAGGTGACGGTAAAGCCCTCCTTCTCCAAAGCCTGGCAGGTGTGGAGCACCGCGTGGTGCTCGAAGGCGGAGGTGACGATATGGGTCTTGCCCTTTTTCTTCATGGCGTGGGCCGCCCCTTTGATGGCCCAGTTGTCGCTTTCCGTGCCGCAGCTGGTAAAGTAGATCTCATCTGGGTCCGCCCCCAGGCAGGCGGCGGCGTCGGCCCGGGCCTGGTCCAGGGCGGCCTTGGCCTTCTGCCCCGCGGCGTACAGGCTGGAGGGGTTGCCGTACACCTCTTTGTAATAGGGGAGCATGGCCTCCAGGACTTGTGTGGACACAGCGGTGGTGGCCGCGTTGTCCGCGTAGACGATCCTGTTCATGGCAGTCTTCCTTTCTCTCTCGTTCTTATGGAAAAAGCCCTGTTCCACAAGAGCTTTTGCATTCCAGTCCCTAATATACACCATTTTAGTATACTTTTCAAGCCCCCAGAGAGAATTCCCCCGAAAAAAGGGGAAAAGCCGCCTTTTCCTCCCTTGTTTCGCGGGAAAAGAACTGTTATACTGTAGCTAGGAAAACGCCCCAGAGAAAGGAGAGACTCCCATGAAACACGCCCTGCTTCTGTGCCTGTCCCTGGCGCTGGCCCTGTCCTTCGCCGGCTGCCAGACCGAGAAAGTCGCCCCCGTTTCCGGCGAACCCGGCGCCCAGCCGGAAAGCCCCGCCAGCTCCCAAACAGCCGGGGAGGGAACCACCGTCACCGCCATGTTCGTGCTGCTGGGCCGGGAGGAGGACCCGGACGGGTATATGCTCTTCGACCAGGACACCGGCGAGGCCTTCTCCTTGGGAGGCGTGGGGGAACTGTACGAAGACGGGGCGGAGTTTGACTGGCGGGACTACGCCACCGGCAACCTCTTAGAGCTCACCTTCGGCCCGGACTGGATTACGGCGGAAATCTGGCCCGCCATTTACTACGGCCTGGATGACGTCACCCTAGTGGAGGAAGGGGACCCTGCCGACGCGGACCAGTACACCGATACCATCGCCCAGTTTTACGATCCCCAGCCCCAGGAGCCCCCGATCCTTAACGTCTCCTGGCGGGAGACGTTTGAGGGCAGCGGCCTGGCCGTGGGCACCAGCGTAACCACCTTCCGCTGCCAGTACCACTATGTGGACCTGGAGGGCCAGCCCGGGGTCACGGAGATCGACCTGGGGGAACCCATGGAGCAGGACATCCGGGAGCTGGAGCTGGAGGCCCCCACCCAGGTGGAGCTGTCCCTCTATAAAACCCAGGGGGACTGGACCCTGGAGCGCTGGCCCCGGAGCGACCCCGCCGCCCCGCCGGAGCCGGTGGAGCTCACCCAGGAGGACGACCCCACCGCCCGCCAGTGCGCCGCCGAGCCAGGGTGGGTGTACCATCTCACCGTCCAGCCGGAAGAGGGCGGAACACTAGAGTACGTCTTCCAGGGGTGAGAAGGCAGTTCTCAAAACAGACAGCCGGGCCGGAGTCTCCTCCCGCCCGGTTTTTCTTTTCTCTCCCTGGGCCCGCCCTTCCCCACGCTCGGGGAGGCCCCGCAGTCCCTCCAGGAGATTGATACGAAGCGGGGAAAGACAGTTTCTTTCCCGCCCAGCCTTTGCCGGAAAGTTATACTCTCCTTCCCCGGAATCCCTCTCGGGAAGGCCCCCACAGCCGCCCTTGGCAGGAAGGCCTCAACCAAAGAGAAGGCGGCTTTTTCAAAACAGACAGCCGGGCCGGAGTCCCTCCCGCCCGGTTGTTTTTTGGGGGGGCGATCAGGCGGCCGGGGCGTCCATCTTCCCATTCTCAAGCTTGCCCTGTGAGCGCTTGCGGGCAAAAAAGTGGGGCGCCTGTCCCAAGGCGCCCCGTGAGGAAGTAATGAGAAGTGAATGAAACATGAGATCTTGCTGTCTCTCCTGACCACGGCTCTATCTTACCGAGAAAGTGTGAAGAAACGAAGAACAGTCTGTAACAAGATCTGAAAAAATTTACGAAGAAAAGATGTCCGCCCCCGTGTTGATTTCCCCTCTTTTGTGTATTATACTTTTGGCAGGAAGACGGCCCTTCCGCCGGAGGGGCCGTCCGCCGCCACCCTGCGACGAAGGAGGGCCGCCATGAAAGCCGCGCTAGACACCAGGGCCCAGCTGACCACCGCCTGCATCCGTCAGGCCTTTACCATGCTGCTGGAGGAGAAACCCATCCAGCGCATCTCGGTCACCGAACTGTGCCGGAAAGCCGGGGTGAACCGGAGCACCTTTTACGCCCACTACCAGGACATTTACGACCTGCTGGAAAAGATCGAGGAGGAGATGCTGGAGGAGCTGACGAAAGCCCTGGCCCCCCTGCTGGACTCCCAGTCGGGAGAGCTCTCTCCCCTGCAGATCACCACAGGGATCTACCAGTGCCTGCGGGACAACGCGGACGTGTACACCATCGCCCTGGGAGAGCACGGGGACCGGGACTTCGCCCTGCGGCTGCTGGACATCGGCCGGGAGAGCTGTCTGGCTGGGTATTCCCGGCAGTTCCCCCAGGTGAGCCCAGAGCGGCTGGAATACTTCTACGCCTTCGCCAGCGGCGGCCACATGAGCCTTTTGCGCAAATGGATGGAGGAGGGCATGACCGTGCCGGCCCAGGCCATGGCCCAGCTCTCCGAAGAATTGATGCTGCGGGGGATGGAGTACCTGCAGGGCGGGGCCGCCGGCTCCGTCAGCCGCCTCGGCGGCTGACGGCGCTCCCCCAGCCCGGCCTTTTCCTCCAGGGGAAAAGGTCGGGCTGGGGCCTCCGTGGCCCCCGCAGGGGGCCACGGAGGGGCGGCCCCGCCCGAGAGTTCCCCACCGCTGCCAGAGAAAGAGAGGTCACATCGCTTTGAAATTTTCCCAACTTCCCTACACCCGCCCGGACTACCAAAACGTCTTCCAGGAACTGGACGCCCTGACCCAGAAGGTCCAGGACGCCCCCGGCGCCAAGGAGCAGGCAGCCCTCTACCGCCAGGCCGAGGAGCTTCTCTCCCACGTGAGCACCCAGGCCACCCTGTGCTCCATCCGCCACACCGTGGACACCCGGGACGCCTTCTACGAGGCGGAAAACGACTATAACGACCAGCAGTCCCCCTTGCTCCAGGAGAAGCTCCAGGCCTTCCAGGAAGCCCTGCTCCGCTCCCCCTTCCGCAAAGAGCTGGAAGAGGAGCTGGGCAGCCTGCTGTTCCTCAACATGGAGCTGGAGCTCAAGTCCTTCTCCCCGGAGATTATCCCCCTGGTGCAGGAGGAAAACCGGCTGCAAAACGAGTACCAGAAGCTCTACGCCAGCGCCCAGATCCCCTTCCAGGGGAAGACCGTCACCGTGGCCCAACTGGGGCCCTACAAGGAGAGCACCGACCGGGCCACCCGCCGGGCGGCCTTGGAGGCCGAGGGCTCCTTCTTCGACGAGAACCGGCAGCAGTTCGATGCGCTCTACGACAAGCTGGTGAAGAACCGCACGGAACAGGCCAGGAAGCTGGGCTACCAGAACTTCGTGGAGCTGGGCTTCCTGCGCCAGGGCCGGAACTGCTACGCCCCAGAAGACATCGCCGCCTTCCGGGATGCGGTGGTAAGGGACCTGGTGCCCCTCACCGAAAAGCTGAAGGACCGGCAGGCCAGGCGCCTGGGCATCCCCGACTTTAAGTTCCACGACAACGCCCTGAAGTTCAAAGACGGCTCCGCCGTGCCCCAGGGCACCCCGGAAGAGATCTTGGCCGCCGGCAAGAAGATGTACCAGGAGCTCTCCCCCGAGACCGCTTCCTTTATCGACCTCATGTTCGAAAACGAGCTCTTCGATGTGCTGGCCAAAGAGGGCAAAGCCCCCGGCGGCTACTGCACCGGCCTGGCGGACTACGGCTACCCCTTCATCTTCTCCAACTTCAACGGCACCTCCGGGGATGTGGACGTGCTCACTCACGAGGCGGGCCACGCCTTCGCCGACTATGTAGCCGGGCAGCAGATCCCCCTCCACGCCCTGCGCAACCCCACCATGGAGGGCTGCGAGACCCACTCCATGAGCATGGAATTCCTCACCGCACCCTGGCACCACCTGTTCTTCGGGGAGCAGAACGACAAGTACCAGCTCTCCCACGCCGAGGACGCCCTGCTGTTCATCCCCTACGGCTGCCTGGTGGACCACTTCCAGGAGGAGGTCTACGCCCACCCGGATTGGACCCCCGAGGAGCGCAACCAGTGCTGGCTGCGGCTGGAGAAGCGCTACCGGCCCTACCTGGACTTTGACAACCTGCCCTTCTACAGCCGGGGCGCCGGCTGGCAGCGGCAGCTGCACATCTACCTGTACCCCTTCTATTATATCGACTACTGCCTGGCCCAGGTGATGAGCCTGCAGTACTTCGCCCTGTCCCTTCAGGACCGGGACAAGGCCTGGGAGAAGTATATGGACTTTGTAAAGCTGGGCGGCACCAAGACCTTCGTGGACCTGGCCCACGCCGTGGGCCTGCGCTCCCCCCTGGACCCCGGCTGCGTGAAAGACGTGTGCCAGGCCACCTTCCAGTGGACGGAAGAGCATTTGGTGGAGTGAGGTTCCCATTTCCTTAACTGAAATTTGAAAAAGCATCCAAGCCATAAGGCGTGGATGCTTTTTTCTTAAACATAATACGGGTTTGGCTTAAAGAGAAGCACAATGAAATCGATTATCACACCTATACCGCACAAGCCTACGGTAAAAAGATATAGGATGCCCATCCCAATCTTCCCTTCGTAAAACTTATGAGCGCCGAGAACTCCTAAAAAGAAACAAAGCAATAAAGCAATCCACTTATTTTTCTCATTCTTGTAGGGAATACCCCCATGTGCATAATTCGTATTTGTATTGACATTATTGTTTGAGTTATTGATAACAACCTGAGGAGGCGCCCCGTTGGAGGAGCTTTTCACTTCCTCTACCTGCCTGCCGCATAAAGGGCAAATCACAGCATCAGCGTGTATCTTTCCTCCGCAATGCTTGCAGAACTTCTCGGGCTGAGAGTGAGATGCCGTCTGCTGAGGAACGACAGGCTGCTGCGAAGGTTGCTGTACTTCTTGTACCAGTTGTTGTTGAGCTGTTTTTTCCATTTCCACCCTTAATCCCTCCATTGATGTAGGTTTGGGCATAGTATAACACCCTGTCCTTGAAATGTCAATTTTAATTAATCAAAAGCGATAATTCTTTATCAAAGGGAGAAGGCTATAATTGACAGCAGGAGGGGTGTTAGTGGTCATCAAAGCAGACGAGCGAATTAAAGAATTAAGGGTATCTCATGGGATGACCCAGTCTGAATTAGCTAAGATTATGGCTGTAACGCGTTCCAGTGTTAATGCATGGGAAATGGGGATTTCTGTCCCTACAGCAGCTAAGCTCGTAGAACTTTCCCTCTTTTTCCATGTTTCTACAGACTACATCCTTGGTCTTGATAAGAAAGAAACCATTGATTTAGACGGATTGAGCGAGGAGCAAAGACATATCATCTACGGCCTGATGGCTTACTTTCAAAAAGAAAAGAGAGAGGAATAGC
This sequence comes from Candidatus Acutalibacter pullistercoris, assembly GCA_019115285.1. Classification (GTDB taxonomy): domain Bacteria; phylum Bacillota; class Clostridia; order Oscillospirales; family Acutalibacteraceae; genus Acutalibacter; species Acutalibacter pullistercoris. The sequence continues at coordinate 7,561 of DXDU01000060.1, read as the reverse complement.
TCCTCTCTCTTTTTTATGTGGGTTTTGCTGCTCGGCGGTGGGGGTTCGGGGTCCTTACCAGGGGTTTACCTCTGTGCCGCCCCGGCACCACTTCAGGTAGTTCAGGGCGTGGAGCTGCCCGGCCCACTCCAGGTCGCCCTGGAAGATGGGATCGTGGAAGCCCTCGATCACCAGGTCACCCTGGAAGCCGGTGGAGTACAGGATGTGGAACACGTCCCGCCAGTCGGTGTCGCCGTAGCCGGGGGTGCGGGGCTCGGCGAAGTTGGCGGCGCCGAACACGCCGTGCTTCTTCACCCGGTCCCAATGGATGGTGCAGTCCTTGCCGTGGAGGTGGTACACCCGGTGGATCCACTGCTCCAGCACGGGCAGGGGGTCGATGAGCTGCACCATCTGGTGAGCGGGCTCCCACTCCAGGCCAATGGCCTCGCTGGGGACGGCGTCGAACATCATCTCCCAGGCCTTGGGGTTAAAGCCGATGTTGCAGGTGGCGCTGTTCCAGGTGCCGTCCATGGGGCAGTTCTCGATGCACAGCTTTACGCCCTTGTCCTCGGCCCGGCGGGCCAGCTCCCCGAAGACCTCTTTATACCGGGGGATGGCCTTCTCCACCGGCTGGCCCTCCAGGGCCCCGGCGAAGGTGGTGACCAGGTTGGTGCCGAACAGGTGGGCCTTGTCGATGAACTGCTCCAAGGTCTTGCGCTGTTCCTCGTTCTCCAGGGCGTTGCAGTAGTAGCCGATGGAAGACACCGCCACGCCGGAGTCCCCCAGCAGGGACTTGACTTTCTCGGCGTAGCTCTCCAGGCTCTCCTCGCTGAACACCATGTGGAAGTTCAGGCCCACGCACTCGAACCCTGCCTTGACAAAGTGGGGCAGCAGCTGCTCGGTGGCGGCTCCCGGCACGCAGGTGCCAATGCGGATCTTTTCCATACTCGATTCCTCCTCGAATCTATTGCGCGCCCCTAAAGGGCCTTACGCCTGTTCCAGTACCTTCACAATCTCCCCGATGAACATCCGGTGCAGGTCCTTCTGGGGATAGTTCTTCTCGAAGGCCTCCCGATCCAAAAAGCAGCCCTCCTCCAGGTCCTGGCGGTAGAGCTTCCGGCACAGGAACACCAGCCTGGCCTGCTCATAATAGGGGGCCACGTCGTCAAAGCACGGGGTGAGCCCCGTCTCCTTGTCCTTGTCACAGTCCCGGCCGGACTTGGTGCCGCAGAAGTTCAGGGCCTGGCGGTACTCCGGGCCGAAGAAGCACAGGGAGTAGTAGTCCTCCCGCTCCACGAACTCCAGGGTATAGCGCTGGGGCCGCACGTAAATGGTGGACACGTACTTGCCCCACAGCTCCCCCACCCCGCCCCAGCTGGCGGTCATGGTGTTGTGGCTCTGCTCATTCCCGGCGGTGATGAGCATCCAGTCCTTGTTGATGAGGGTGAAGGGATTGTCCTTCAGCTCCTCCACAGAAATCTCCCGAAAAGCCATGGCAAACTCCTCCTTATCTGTTGCCTGGGGGCGGCCCAAGGCCAACGCCCCGTTATCTCTAGTGTACTACATCTTCTGTCAATTTGCAAGCAGCGTAACGCTGCATCCAATTCGCGAGGCGAACCATGGAGATAGGAACACCCCGGCAGTCCCGCGCTGTTCCCTGGCGTATTCTTATTTGCTTGAGGCAGCGTGACGCTGCACCCAGTTCGCGAGGCGAACCCGTACGGGTGGGAGCAACCTTGCATTCCCGCGCTGTTTCCTCGTGTATGATTATGGCTTGTGAGAGCGTGACGCTGCACCCAATTCGCGGCAGCGTGACGCTACACCCAGCGCTCCAGCCAAACCCTCACGGTAGGAACACCCTAGCAGTCCCGCGCTGTTCCCTGGAGTTATTATTTTACCAGAGCGGGCGTGCCGGCCGGCCCGCTCACACCTGAGGGGACAGGTCTTCCGGCAGGAGCAGTTCCAGGTCCCGCTGGTCTTCCGGCAGGCGCATATTCCGCCGGGAGCAGGCGATCACCGCCTCCTCCGCCTTGTTCCGGGCCATGCGGCCGTTGCCGTCCACCCGGGGGTCGCCGTGGTCGATCCTGTCCTGGTAATACCGCAGCAGCACCTGGTCGCAGCCGGGGTCCAGGCGGTAGCCCTTCCCCTTTACGATGCTCTTGGTGATGTCCAGCAGCTCCTGGGCGGTGTAGTCGGGGAACTCGATGACATTGGGGAACCGGGAGCGCAGGCCGGAGTTGGCGTTTAAAAACTCCTCCATCTCCCGGGAGTACCCGGCCAGGATGACGATGAGCTCGTCCCGGTGGTCCTCCATGCCCTTGACCAGGGTGTCGATGGCCTCCAGGCCGAAGCTGTCGTCCTTGCCCCGGCACAGGGCGTAGGCCTCGTCGATGAACAGCACGCCTCCCAGGGCGGCCTGCATGGCCTTTTGGGTCAGGGGCGCGGTGTGGCCCACGTACTGGCCCACCAAATCCGCCCGGGTGACCTCCACCAGCTGGCCGCCCCGCAGCACTCCAATGGCCTTTAAATACCGGGAGACGATCCGGGCCATGGTGGTTTTGCCGGTGCCCGGGTTCCCGGTGAAGATCATGTGCATAGAGGGGGAGTCGGCCTTCAGGCCCTGCTCCTTGCGCATCTGCTGGACCTTGAAGTTGTCCTCCAGGGAGAGGATGTAGTCCTTCACCGTCTGCAGCCCCACAATCTGGGACAGCTCCTCCTTCACTTCCGCCAGGGTCTGGTCGCCCACCGGCTCCTGGGGTTCCAGGGACAGGGCCTTGCCCTGCTCCGCCGGGACGGGGGTCAAGGTCCAGCCCTGCTCCCCCTTGCAAAGGGTCCCCTTAGAACAGGTCAGCTCTCCCCGAAGCTTTAACTCGCTCAAGGCCTTGTAGAGCTTTTCCTCCTCCCCGGCCAACGCTTCCGCCCCCAGGTCCGGGTGGTAGGCTGATGCCAGGGCCTGGGCCTCCTTCTCCCCCCAGGAGAGGGTGAGCCCCAGCCGGGCGGCGCAGCGCTCCCCCAAAGCCCCCAGCCGCCGGCGGGCCAGCTCCAGCAGGTCCTCTTCCGTAAAGGGCTTTGTCTCGCACACCTGGTCCAACGCCGCCAGGAAGGGCCCGCCGAACACCCCGGAAAGCTTCCCGGGGGAGTCCTCTCCCAGCAGGAATAAATACTTCCCCGCCCCGGAGAGACTGGAGACCACCCCGGGCACCAGCGCCGTGCCGATGTCCACCAGCATCCCCTTCTGCTCGGCGTAGCGGCCGGGCAGGGGCAGGCTCCCCGTCTGGAACAGCTGGGACACCAGGGCCAGCACCCCCGGGTGGCACTGGCTGTACTCCTCGAAAACCAGGCCGACGGCGCCACTTTTCAGGGCGGCGTACAGGTCCTGGACAAACACCTTCTCCGACCCCGCCGCCCCGTAGGCCGACAGCCGCAGGAAACTGAGCTTGCCGCTTTTCAGCACCCCCTGCCGCCCCAGGGAGGCGGTGAGGGTCTCCAGGGCGCTGTGGCGGCCGGTGCCGTGGGGCCCCAGCACCGCCCCCCGGCACAGGGGGGCCCCCTCTTTGCTCCCCGCCACAAAGGGCCGCTTGAAGGCCAAGGTCAGCTCTTCCACAAATTCCTCTTGGCCCAGCACCTGGGCCTGGGTCTCCATTCTGGCGGTCTCGAAGGCGGCGTCCAGGTCCTGGGGCGGGCCCTGGTTCCCGGCGGCGGCCCGGTGGTCCACCCCGTCCTCCCGCAGCTGGCGCTCCAGCCCGGCCATGTCCGCCTGGGCCTCTCGGGTCAGCTGGCGCAAACTCTCCTCCAGGGAGCGGGAAAGCCTGTCCCCTGCCTGGGCCGCCTCTTCCAATGCCTTCCCGGCCTGCTCCTGGCGGTCCGCGGCCTGGGACAGCGCCTCCCCCAGGTCCTCCATTTGGTCTTTCTTCCTCCGGGTCTGCAAGGTGCCTCCCCGGAACATGGAGTTCAGAATGTCGTCGATGTCGTTCTTCACGGGTTTCCCTCCCCCTTTTCTCCCTCCCAGGGGTCCAGATCCTGGAGGATGGCTTTCAGGTCCTCGGCATTCAGCTGTCCTGGGGCGGAGGCGCTGTCTCCCGCGCCGAAGGTCAGGCAGGAGCCGGTGATCCCCCCGCACACCCGAGAGACCTTCCCCAGGCTGCCCATGGCCATGGTGATCACCGGGCCGATCTGGGCGCTGGCTTTCAACGTGGCGGAGAGCAGCGCCAGCACGTCCCCGGGGCACTGGGGCATCACCGCCAGCTTGGGCAGGTCCGCCCCCAGCTCTTTCATCCGCACCAGGGTGGAGACCATCTCCTCCTCCCCGGGGGTCTTATCAAAATCGTGGCGGGACACCACCAGGCCGATGTTCCGCTCCCTGGCCTTGTGGGCCAGCCGCCGGACCCGTTCCTCCCCGGCGGAGAGCTCCACGTCCAGCAGGGAGAAGCCTCCCCGGTCCAGCAGGTTCCAGAGAAGCTCCTCGTAAGCTTCCACCGAGAGGCAGGCCTTACCCCCCTCCTCCTTCCGCCGCAGGGTGACCAGCAGGGGCCGCCTTCCCGCCTCCCGGCACACCAGGGGCAGGGCGTCCAGGGGGTCGGCGAAAAAGCAGTCGGCCCGCCACTCTAGCAAATCGGCTGGCAGCGCCAAACACGCCCGGATCTCCTCTTTCAGCCCAGGCTCGCTGGGGCTCACCAAAGGCACGCACACTTTGGGCAGGCCCGCGCCAAACCGCAGCCCGCCAATCTCCACAATCCCATGATTCATAGACTTTCCACTCCCGTTTTCCCTCTTTCCAAGGGATGTCTCTACTTCCTTGTTCCCCGTCCTGTGCCTGTCTATCCCTCCGGGCCCCAGGGCCTGTGCCCTCCTCCCCCTGGGAGCTGCCCCTTCTTTCACTCAGTATACCAGGGGACCGGGTAAAAAGTCAATTTCCATCCCCGGGAAAAACAGGCTGCCGTCTTGCGGGGGCGGTTTCTTTGCCGTATAATAGGACACAAGAGAATTGCGCCGGCGCAGGTCCGGCGCGGGAGGAGATGTACTTATGCTGAAAAGCCAGAAAGTGCGCGGCCTGGCCCCAGAGATGGACCCCCTGCGCATGGGCATGGGCTGGACCGCCCAGGACCTGGAAAAGCCCCAGGTCCTCATCGAGAGCACCTACGGCCAAAGCCACCCGGGCAGCGCCCACTTATTAGAGCTGGCCCAGGCAGCCGCCGGGGCCGCCGACCAGAACGGGGCCAAGTCCGCCCTGTACTTCGCCACGGACATCTGCGACGGCATGAGCCAGGGCCACGACGGCATCAACTACTCCCTGGCCAGCCGTGACACCATCGCCAACTTGATTGAGATCCACGCGAACGCCACCACCTTCGACGCCGGAGTGTTCCTCTCTAGCTGCGACAAGTCCGTCCCCGCCCAGCTCATGGCCATCGGCCGCATCGACATCCCCTCCATCGTGGTCACCGGCGGGGTGATGGAGGCCGGCCCCGACCTGCTCACCTTAGAGCAGATCGGCGCCTACAGCGCCATGTACCAGCGGGGGGAGATCACAGAGGAGCAGTTTACCTTCTACAAGCACCACGCCTGCCCTTCCTGCGGGGCCTGCTCCTTTATGGGCACCGCCTCCACCATGCAGATTATGGCGGAAGCCTTGGGGCTTATGCTCCCCGGCAGCGCCCTGATGCCCGCCACCTGCGAGGACCTGCGCCAGGTGGCGAAAAAGGCCGGGGCCCGGGCCGCCCAAATGGCCCGGGAGGGCGTCACCGCCCGGCAGATGGTGACGGAGAAGAGCTTCGAGAACGCCGTGCTGGTCCACGCCGCCATTTCCGGCTCCACCAACACCCTGCTCCACCTGCCCGCCATCGCCAGGGAGTTCGGCATCGAGCTCACCGCCGACACCTTCGACCGCATGCACCGGGGGGCCCACTACCTCTTGGACATCCGCCCCGCCGGGCGCTGGCCCGCGGAGTACTTCTACTACGCCGGGGGCGTGCCCCGGGTGATGGAGGAGATCAAGTCCATGCTCCATTTGGACGTGATGACCGTCACCGGCAAGACCCTGGGAGAAAACCTGGAGGACCTGAGGCAAAACGGCTTTTACGACCGGTGCGACCAGCTCCTCCAAAAGACCGGCTTGGACCGCACCGACATCATCCGCACCTTCCAGAAGCCCATCGGCAGCCACGGCACCGTGGCGGTGCTCAAGGGCAACCTGGCCCCAGGGGGCAGCGTGGTCAAGCACAGCGCCGTGCCCAAAGAGATGCACCAGGCGGTTCTGAAAGCCCGGCCCTTCGACAGCGAGGAGGAGGCCATCCACGCCATCCTCACCCATCAGATCCACCCGGGCGACGCGGTGTTCATCCGGTACGAGGGCCCCAAGGGCAGCGGCATGCCGGAGATGTTCTACACCACCGAGGCCATCTCCTCCGACCCGGAGCTTGCCGCCTCCATCGCCCTGATCACCGACGGGCGCTTCTCCGGGGCCAGCAAGGGACCGGCCATCGGCCACGTGAGCCCCGAGGCCGCCGAGGGCGGCCCCATCGCCCTGGTGGAGGAAGGGGACCTGATCCAGATCGACATCCCCGGCCGGGTGCTGCGGGTGTGCGGCCTTCATGGGAAAGAGGCCTCGGAAGAGGAGATCGCCGCCGAGTTCGCCCGGCGGAAACAAGCCTGGAAGCCCAAAGAGCCCCGGTACAAGACCGGCATCCTGGGGCTGTTCACAAGAAACGCCGCCTCCCCCATGGAGGGCGGGTACATGGATTGAGAGGAGAACACGCTATGGATCCTATGGTACAGAAACTGCGGGACACAGGGGTCATCCCTGTCATCGCGTTAGAGGAGGAGACCCAGGCCCTGCCCCTGGCCCAGGCCCTGCTGGAGGGGGGCATCCCCGCGGCGGAGGTGACCTTCCGCACGGCGGCGGCTCCCGGAGCCATCCGCCGCATGGCCAAAGCCCACCCGGAGATGCTGGTGTGCGCCGGCACGGTGCTCACTGTGGACCAGGCCAAAGAGGCGGTGGACTGCGGCGCCCAGGCCGTCATCTCCCCGGGCACCAACCCCCAGGTGGTGGAGTGGTGCCTGCAGGAGAACGTCCCCGTCTACCCAGGGGTGGCCACCCCCACCGAGGTGGAAGCCGCCCTGGCCCTGGGCCTCACCACCTTAAAGCTCTTCCCCGCCCAGGTGGTGGGAGGGGTGAGCATGCTCAAAGCCCTGTACGGCCCCTACCGCCAGGTGAAGTTCATGCCCACCGGGGGCATCTCCCCCGCCAACCTGGGAGAGTACCTGACCCAGCCCAACGTGGTGGCCTGCGGGGGCAGCTGGCTATGCCCCAAAGACCTGCTGGCCGCCGGCAACTGGCAGAAGATCGCCGACCTGGCCAAAGCCTGCGCCGACCTGGTCCGCGTCCTCCGCGGGCTGTGATTAGAACCCACAAGAAAGCCCCCAGCCAATCAGGCCGGGGGCGTTTCGCTGTCTGGGAGCTTCTGGAGAGGCGAGCGCCTGCCCCAACGTGGTGGCCTGCGGGGCCAGCTGGCTGTGCCCCAAGGAACTGCTGGCCGCCGGCAGCTGGCAGAAGATCGCCGACCTGGCCAAAGCCTGCGCCGAC
>DXDU01000059.1 GCA_019115285.1 Candidatus Acutalibacter pullistercoris | reverse complement strand
CTGGGCCGGGCCGGGAGCGGCAAGACGGAGACCATCCGGCGGATGCTGGCGGACCGGGCGGTGAAGGGCCTGGAGGGCGGCGTGCTGCTGGTGCCGGAGCAGTATTCCTTCGAGACGGAGAAGGCCATGCTCCGGCTGGCGGGGCCCCAGCGGGCCGGGCTCATACAGGTGTACAGCTTTACCAGGCTGGCGGAGGCCGTCTTCCGGCGGGAGGGGGGAGCCGCCGGGAGAAGGCTCAGCGACGGGGGCAGGCGGATCCTCATGGCCTGCGCGGTGGACGCCTGCCAGGACCAGCTGGAGGTGTACGACCGGGCCGCCCGCAGCGGCCGGGTCACCGATGTGATGCTCACCGCCGTCAACGAGATGAAGCTGTGCGGCATCGCCCCGGGGGACCTGGCCAGGGCCGCCGCCCGTCTGGGGGACCGGGGGCTGGGGAAAAAGCTGCGGGAGCTCTCCTTGCTGTACGAGACCTACCAGGCCATGGTGGAGGCCTCCTACTTAGATTCCCGGGACGACCTGACCCGCCTTGCCCAGGCCCTGGAGGACAGCGACTTCTTCGCCGGGTGCACCGTGGGGGTGGACTCCTTCGAGGGGTTCACCGCCCAGGAGCGGAAGGTGCTGGTGCAGATCCTGCGCCGGGCGGACCAGGTGGTGGTGTCCCTGTGCACCGACGGCCAGGACCGGGACGGCACCGGGCTGTTCGCTTTGGTGGACCGGACCAGGCGGCTGCTCACCCAGGCGGCGGAGGAGAACGGGGTGGGGGTGGAGCCTCCCCTGTGGCTGACGGGGGCGCCCCGGTTTGAAAACGAGAATCTGGCCTTGCTGGAGTCCCAGCTGTTCTCTCCCGAGGAGCCCATGACCAGTCCCGACCACCAGGGGATCCAGGTGTTCCGGGCCAGGGACGTGTATGAGGAGGCGGAGTTCGCCGCCGCCACTATCCGGGATTTGGTGATCCGGGGGGAGTGCCGGTACCGGGACGTGTCCCTCATCTGCCGGGACCCCCAGCGGTACTACGGCGTGCTGGACGTGGCCCTGGCCAAGCGGGACATCCCCTGCTTTGTGTCCCAGCCCATCCGGATGGAGGCCCAGCCTGTGGCCCGGCTGGCCCTGGGGGCCTTCCGGGCGGCGGCCTCCGGCTGCGCCACCGAGGACCTGCTGGTGCTTTTGAAGACGGGGCTGTTGGGCTTTACTGCCCAGGAGGTCTCCGCCCTGGAGAATTACGCCTACTTGTGGAAAATCACCGGGGCCGGGTGGCGGCAGGAGTTTGTCCGGCACCCCAGGGGTTTCGGGGAGGAGTTCACCCAGGAGGACCGGGAGGAGCTTTCCCGCCTCAACGGGCTGCGCCGGCGGCTGGTGGAGCCCCTGCTGGCCTTTTCCGCCGGGACCCGGGACGCCACCGGGGAGGAGATCACCGACAGGCTTTACGGGTACTTCCAGGCGGTGGGGGTGGAGGAGACCCTCCCCGCCTACTGCCAGGCCCTGGAAGAGGAGGGGGAGGAGTCCCTCTCCGCGCTGCAGCTGCGGGTGTGGGACCTGCTGCTGGAGCTGCTGGACCAGATGCGGGCCATTTTGGGGGAGAAGCGCATCTCCCGGGAGCGGTACGGCCGGCTGCTGCGGGAAGTGGTGGAGGCGGAAGACGTGTCGGAGATTCCCCAGACCGTGGACCAGGTGATCTTCGGCACGGCGGAGCAGGTGCGCCAGTCCTCCCCCAAGGCTGCCTTCCTTCTGGGGGCGGCCCAGGGGGAGTTCCCCCTGGTGCCCAAGTCCTCCGGGGTGTTCTCCGACGCGGAGCGCCGGGAGCTCATCGCCCTGGAGCTGCCCCTGGGGGACCCCCTGGAGCAGAAGACCATGGAGGAGCGGTACCTGGCGTACTCCGTGGCCTGCGCCCCCTCCCAGCGGCTGTACCTGTCCTGGCCGGCCCAGGGGGAGGGGGAGGACAAGGAGCCCAGCGAGCTCATCGCCGGGGTGCTGGCGGTGTTCCCCACGCTGGAGATCCTCCACGACCTGCCGGGGGAGTACTTCGCCAACTCCCGGGAGGCGGCCTTCTCCCGGATGGCCGCCTGCTTTACACAGCCCACGGCGGAGGCCGCCTCCCTGCGGCAGCTGTTCCAGGGGGACCCGGCCTACCAGGGCCGGATGGCCGCTCTGGAGCGGGCCGCCGGCCGGCGGGAGGCCCGGCTCTCCGACCCGGAGCTGCCGGGGAAGCTTTTCGGGGAGCGGCCCAGGCTCTCCCCCAGCCAGATCGAGTCCTACCAGAACTGCCCCTTCCAGTACTTCTGCCGGTACGGCCTGGGGGCCAAGGAGCGCCGGCCCGCGGAGGTGGACGTGCTGCAGTACGGCACCCTGATGCACTTCCTGTTCGAGCGGGTGTTCCGCTGCCCGGCGGAGGAGCGGGCCGCCTGGGGGGACCAGGAGCTGGAAGAGCGGATCTGGGAGCTGATCCAGGAGTACGCCCAGGAAAACCTGGGGGGCCTGGAACTGCTCCGGGGGCAGGAGCGCTACCGGCTGGAGCGGCTGGCCCGTTCCGCGGGGAAGCTCATCCGCCACGTGGAGGAGGAGCTCTCCCAGAGCCGGTTTACCCCCGAGGGCTTTGAGCTGGGGGTGGGCCGGCAGCTGCCGCCTTTGAAGGTGCGCACCCAGAGCGGCGCCCTGGTCACCGTGGGAGGGACCATCGACCGGGTGGACGTGTACCGCAGCCCCGGGGGGAAGGAGTACGTCCGGGTCATCGACTACAAGACGGGGAACAAGGTGTTCCAGCTCTCCGACGTGCTCTACGGGCTGAACATGCAGATGCTGGTGTACCTGGCTGCCCTGGTGGAGGCGGGGGACGACCTGCCCGCCGGGGTGCTGTACCTCCCCGCGGCGGAGCCCTCGGTGTCGGTGGACCGGGGGGCCGGGCCCCAGGCGGTGAAAAAGGCCGCCGACCGGCAGATGCGCATGAACGGCTTGGTGCTGGAGGACACGGAGATCATCGAGGCCATGGAGGCCGGGGCCAGGGGGATCTTCATCCCCGCCAGCCTGAACAAGGACGGCACCCCCAGCAAGAACAGCGCCGTGCTCACCGACAGGCAGCTGGAGACGGTGCTGGCCTACTCCAAGAAGCTCATCGCCGCCCTGGGGGATAAGCTTTTGGAGGGGAGAGTGGAGGCGAAGCCTCACATGAAGAACAGGAACGCCTGCAAGTTCTGCCCCTACGGGTCGGTGTGCGGCCAGCAGCGGGACGACAAGGACGTGGAGCGGGACAGGACCTCCCCGGGGGAGGCCTTGGAACAGATGGAGCGCGCCGTCTTCGGCGGGAAAGGAGGAGAGGACCGTGGCTGAGAGAACGTGGACGAAAAGCCAGGCGGACGCCATCGCCGCCAGGAGAGGGACGGTGCTGGTGGCCGCCGCCGCGGGCTCCGGCAAGACCGCCGTGCTGGTGGAGCGGGCGGTGGAGCGCCTCACCGATAAGGAGCGGCCCACCCCCGCGGACCGGATGCTCATCGTCACCTTTACAAAGGCCGCTGCGGCGGAGATGCGGGCCAGGCTGGAGAGCCGGCTGCGCCAGATGCTCCGGGAGGACCCGAAAAACGGGAACCTGCGCCGGCAGGTGATCCTCCTCTCCCAGGCCCACATCGGCACGGTGGACAGCTTTTGCGCCGAGATGGTCCGGGAGTTCTTCCACCAGCTGGACATCTCCCCAGACTTTAAGATTCTCTCGGACAAGCAGGAGGAAGAACTGGTCTCCGCCGCCCTGGCGGAGGCGGTGGGGGAGGCCTTCGAGGCGGGGACCATGGGCCCCCTGGCCGACGCCTTCTCCGGGGAGCGGGACGACCGCAGGCTCACCCACATGGTGAGCTCCCTGTACCGGTACATGCAGAGCCACCCCTTCCCGGAGCGGTGGCTGTGGGAGAAGGTGGCCCTGTACGAGGCGGGGGACGCCTCCCAGTGGGAGCGGGTGATTTTGGAGTACGCCAGGGAGACCGCGGAGTACGGCGTCAGGCTGCTCACCGCGGCCCTGGAGGAGGCCCGGGAGGACCAGGCGTTGGAAGGGTCCTTCGGGCCGGCCATGGCCCAGGACCGGCAGGCCCTGGAGGCCTTGGGAGAGGCTGCCGCCGCCGGGGACTGGGACGAGGCCGCCGCCCTGCAGCAGAACTACGCCCAGGCCCGCCGGGGGAGGCTGCCGGCGGAGCACAAGGACGACCCGCTGTTTTCCCGGCTGGAGAACTGCCGGAAAGAGGTGAAAAAGGCGGTGGAGGACCTGGGCCGGTGCCTGGGGGTCAGCCGGGAGCAGGGCAGGGGAGAGCTGGCCCAGGCGGCGCCCCTGGTGCGGGGCCTGGCGGAGCTGACTTTGGATTTTTCCAGGCGGTACCAGGAGAAGAAGCGGGACAGGAACTTCTTGGACTACAGCGACCTGGAACACGGGGCGGTGGCCCTGTTCTGCCGGGAGGACGGCAGCCCCACGGACCTGGCCCGGGAGGTGTCCGGCCGGTTCGAGGAGATCATGATTGACGAGTACCAGGACATCAACCAGGTCCAGGACATGCTGTTCCGGGCGGTGTCCCGGGGGGAGGAGAACCTGTTCATGGTGGGGGACGTGAAGCAGAGCATCTACGGCTTCCGCCAGGCCATGCCGGAGATTTTCCTGCGGGCCAGGGAGAGCTACCCCCCTTACGACAGGGAGCGGGACCAGTACCCGGCTTCTATCGCCCTGGACCGGAACTTCCGCTCTCGGAAAGAGGTGGTGGACACGGTGAACTTCGTGTTCTCCAGGCTCATGTCCAAAGAGGCGGGGGACATCGACTACACCGGTGGGGAGCGCCTGGTGTGCGCCGCCTCCTATGAGGAAAAGCCCGGCTGCCAGACGGAGCTCCAGTTCCTCCAGCGGGAGGACGGGGCCTCCGCCGAGGAGGTGGAGGCCGCCTTTATCGCCCGGAGAATCAAGGAGATGATGGCCGGGGGCTTTACGGTCACAGAGAAGGACGGGGAGCGGCCGGTGGGCTACGGGGACTTCTGCGTGCTGCTGCGCAGCGCCAACCGCTACGCCCACAGCTACGCCAGGGAGCTGGAAAAGCTGGGCATCCCCGCCAGGGCCGCGGTGAGCGGCGGGTTCTTCGCCGCCCCGGAGATTCAGGTGATGCTGTCCCTTTTGCAGGTCATAGACAACCCCAACCAGGACATCCCCCTGCTGGCGGTGCTGATGAGCCCCCTGTACGGCTTCTCCGCCGACGACGCCGGCAGGCTGCGGGCCCAGGATCGAAAAGAGCCGGTGTACGCCTCTCTGGTGCGGGGGGCCCAGGAGGACCCCCGGTGCGCACAGGTGCTCAAGGACCTGGAGCAGTACCGGGGGCTGGCGGCGGCCCTGCCGGCGGACAGCTTCCTCACCCTGCTGTACGGCAGGACGGGCTACACCGACATGGTGCTGGCCATGGAAGAGGGGGAGGAGCGGCTTGCCAACCTGCGGCTGCTGCAGCGCTACGCCAGGGACTACGAGAACACCGGCGCCGGGGGGATCTCCGGATTTCTGCGGTTTCTGGACAGGCTGCGGCAGAACAGCTCTGACCTGCAGGCGGCGGAGCTGGCCCCCGGGGAGGGGGCGGCGGTGTCCATCCTCAGCATCCACAAGTCCAAGGGGCTGGAGTTCCCCGTGTGCATTGTGGCCGGGTGCGGCAGGAATTTCGTCAGCGACCAGCGGGAGGACGTGCTGCTCCATCCCCAGCTGGGCCTGGGGGTGAAGCTCCGGGACCCCCTGGGGACCGCCCGGTACACCACCACCGTCCGGGAGGCCATCGCCCTGGAGACCGCCCGAAACGCCGGGGCGGAGGAGCTGCGGGTGCTGTACGTGGCCCTGACCCGGGCCAAGGAGAAGCTGATCCTGGTGGCCTCGGGGGAGCACTTGGACCGGTCCCTGGAAAAGTGGGGCATGGAGGCGGCGGGCGGGGAGATCCCGGCCTACTCGGTGCGCAAGGGGAAAAACGCCGGCCAGTGGCTGGCCCTGTGCGCCCTGTGCCACCCTGACGGGGGAGAGCTGCGGAAGCTGGCGGGGGTGGGGGCCTCCGCGGTGCGGCGGGAGGACTACACCCCCTGGGTGATCGGGTTCTCCTCCCAGGGCAGGGGCGGCCCGGCCCAGGAGCGGGAGGAGCCCCAGGCCGCTCCCCCGGACCAGGCCCTGACCCAGCGGCTGCGCCAGCGCATGGAGTTTATCTACCCCTACGCCGGCAGCCTGGGGGTGCCCGCCAAGGTGGCGGCCTCCCGGCTGGCGGCGGCCCAGGGGGCCGGGCGGGAGATCGCCCTGAGCAGGCCCCCCTGGCTGGGGGCCAAGGGCATGACCCCCGCCCAGCGGGGCACGGCCCTCCACGCCTATTTTCAGTTCGCGGACTTCGCCGCCGCCGCCCAAGACCCCCACGGGGAGCTGGACCGCCTGGTGGCCCAGGACTACCTGAGCCCCCAGCAGGGGGAGGCGGTGGACCTGCGCCGGGTGGGGAAGTTTTTCGCCAGTCCTCTGGGACAGCGGGTGCTCCGGTCCCCCCAGGTGGAGAAGGAGCGCCGGTTCACCGCGGTGATCCCCGCCTATTTGGCAAAGCCCCAGGGGGAGCTCCAGGGGGCGGGAGAGGAGGAAGTGGTGCTGCAGGGCGCCGTGGACTGCACCTTTGTGGAAGACGGGCGCCTGCACATCATAGACTTTAAGACGGACCGGGTGACGGACCCCCAGGAGCTGTGGGACCGGTATGGGCCCCAGATCCGGCTGTACGGCTACGCCATGGAGGAGGTCACCGGCCTGCAGGTGGGGGAGCTGAGCTTTTACTCCACCTACCTGGGGCAGGCGGTCTCCCGGCCCTATCACGAAGAAAACTGAAACTTTCCCTTGACAAAGGGGGGAGAGGGGAGTATAATCCTTTCCGGAAAACAAAGCGGGGCCTTTGGGCCCTCACCCGTGCGGTACCGTCTGTCACAGGTCAATAGGGAGCGGGAAGGGGCGCTTGGCGCGCCTGTTTCGGCAAACTAGAAGATCGGCGGGCAGAGGTATTCTGCCCGCTTTTTTGCGCGGCCGGGTAAGGCGGCCCCCGAGGTTTGAGGACTACACGTGATGGAGGTGCTACCCATTAGCAACAAGGAACTGCAGATCAACGAACAGATCAGGGACAAAGAAGTGCGCGTGGTGGATTCCGACGGCACCCAGCTGGGCATCCTGCCCATCCGGCAGGCCATGGACCTGGCGGACCAGCGGAACCTGGATCTGGTGAAGATCGCCCCGCAGGCCAAGCCGCCGGTGTGCAAGATCATCGACTACGGCAAGTTCCGTTTCGAGCAGTCGAAGCGGGAGAAGGAGCAGCGGAAGAACCAGCGCATCGTTGAGATCAAGGAAGTGCGGCTTTCCCTCAATATCGACACCCATGATTTTGAGACCAAGAAGAACCATGCTGTCCGGTTCATCTCTGAGGGCAATAAGGTGAAAGCCTCCATCCGGTTCCGTGGCAGAGAGATGGGCCACCCCGAGCTGGGGCAGGAGATCATGAAGCGCTTCGCCGACGCCATGAGCGAAGTGGCCAACGTGGAAAAGCCTGCCAAGCTGGAGGGGCGGACCATGCTCATGTTCCTGGCCCCCAAGCCCGCTAAGTAATTTTCGCACACTATCCAAGGAGGAACGCACCATGCCGAAACTGAAAACACACAGCGGCGCCAAGAAGCGCTTCAAGCTTTCCAAGAACGGAAAAGTGATCCGCGCCCACGCCTATATGAGCCACCTGGCCAACGGCCACGGCAAGACCCCCAAGAGCAAGCGCCACGCCCGGGGCACCACGGTGACCGACAAGACCAACGAGGCCGCCATCAAGCGGATGCTGCCTTACAAATAAGCTTGTAACACGGGAAGGAAGCCCCCTGCGGGGGGAGAAAACATCTACCCAGCTGTGAAGAAGAAAGGATTGAAGATACATGGCAAGAGTTAAGGGCGCAATGATGACGCGCAAGAGAAGGAAGAAAGTCCTGAAGCTGGCCAAGGGTTACTGGGGCGCCAAGAGCCGCCACTTTAAAATGGCCAAACAGGCCGTGATGAAGTCCGGCAACTACGCCTACATCGGCCGCAAGCAGCGCAAGCGCGACTTCCGCCGCCTGTGGATCACCCGGATCTCCGCCGCCTGCAAGATCAACGGCATCAACTATTCCACCTTTATGAACGGCCTGAAGAAGGCTGGAGTCACCTTGAACCGCAAGATGCTCTCCGAGATTGCCATCGCCGACGCCGCCGGCTTTACCGCCCTGGTGGAGAAGGCCAAGGCCGCCTTATAAAAAAGCTGTAAGTACGCCTGGGGCTGGATGCCTCGGGCGTTTCCGTTTCTATATCGGAAAAAAGGGAAAGGAGGTAAGGCCGTGGAGATCCGTGAGATCACCAGCCGGCAGAACAAGCTGGTCCGCCGGGCCGCCGCCCTGGGAGAGGACGCCGCCGCCCGCCGGGAGCAGGGGTTGTTCCTGTGCGAGGGGGCAAGGCTGTGCCAGGACGCCGCCCTGTCCGGGGTGGAGGTGGAGGCCTGCTTTTTCACCCGGCGGGGGGAGGAGCGCTATGGCCAGTACCTGCAGCCGGTGCTGGAGCGGGCCCGGGAGGCCTACCGGGTGGAGGACCACGTGGCCCAGCTGCTCTCCTCCACCAAGAACGGCCAGGGGGTGTTCTGCCTGTGCCGCCGGCCGGAAGGGCTGGGGGCGGGGCTTTCGGGAAGAGAGCTTTCCGGCCCCTGCCTGGTGCTGGAGCAGCTTCAGGACCCGGGGAACCTGGGCACGGTGCTGCGCACCGCCGAGGCCCTGGGGGTGGGGCAGGTCTTCCTGCTGGGGGAGTGCTGCGACCCCCTGTCCCCCAAGGTCCTGCGGGCCTCTATGGGGGCGGTGTTCCGGCTGTGGCTGGGGGCGGAGCCGGAGGCGGGACCGCTGTGCGCCGCCCTCCGGGGGCAGGGCTATGGCCTGCACGCCGCCGTGGTGGACGGGGACGCTGTCCCGGTCACCCAGCTGGACCTGGCCCGGGGGAAGCAGGCGGTGTTTATTGGAAACGAGGGCAACGGTCTGCGTCCGGAGACCGTGGCATTGTGCGGCAGCCGGGTGACCATCCCCATGGCGGGGCGGGCGGAGTCGCTGAACGCCTCGGCGGCGGCCACCATTTTGCTGTGGGAGATGACCCGGGGAAGGGGGCGGCGCGATGGATAACAGAGTGTATTGGATCTGGCTGCAGCAGGCCTTTGGAGAGGGCAGCCCCCTGCCCTGGAAGATCTTCAAGGGGTATCCCGGCGGCATACGGGAATTCTATGAGGGCGGGCCAAGGCTGTGGAACACCCGCCGGGACATCTCCGACCAGAAGGCGGAGGGGCTTTACCACTTCACCCTGGAGGCCGCCAAGGCCCGGCTGGACTACGCCCTGTCCCTGGGGTGGGAGGTGCTCACCCCGGAGAGCGGCCGGTTCCCCGAGGGGCTCCGGCACATTCCCGATCCCCCGGCGGCGCTGTACGTCCAGGGGACTTTGCCGGACCTGGACACCCGGCCCGCCATCGCCCTGGTAGGGGCCAGAAAGGCCACCCCGGAATCCAAGCGGGCGGCGGAGCGCATCGCCTGCCAGCTGACCATGGAGGGGGCCGCGGTGGTCAGCGGGGAGGCCACCGGGGTGGATTTCTCCGCCCTGATGGGCGCCCTCAGCGGCGGGGGCCCGGCGGTGAGCGTGCTCCCTGTGGACCTGGGCAGCCCCTATCTGGTGGAGAGCGCCAGCCTGCGCAGGACCATCGTCCAGCGGGGCGGGGCCCTGGTCAGCGAGTACTTTACCCAGCGCAACCCCAACAAGGGCACCTTCCCCCACAGGAACAGGCTGATCACCGGCATGTGCTGCGGGGTGGTGATCATCCAGGCCAGGCTGAAAAGCGGCACCATGATTTACGCCCGCCACGCCAAGGAGCAGGACCGGGACGTGTTCGTGGTGCTGGGCCCGGAGGGCTCCCCCGGCCAGGAGGGCTGCCTGAGCCTGCTGGAGGACGGGGCCAAGGCCGTGGCAAACGGGGAGGACGTGCTGGAGGAGTACGCGCTGCGGTTCCGGCAGCGGGAGAAGGGCCCGCCCGGGGAGCCGGTGCTCCGCCAGGTGGTGCGGCGGCTGGGGAGAGAGGAGAGCCGCCCCGCGGTGCTGCGGGATTCGTCGCCCCTGCCCCCGGAGTTGTCCTCGGAGTTGTCCTCGGAGTTGCCCCCGGAGGAGCGGGCGGTGCTGGAGGCCCTGGGCGGGGACACCCTGCCGGTGGGGCTTCTGGCGGAGCGCACCGGGATGCCGGTGGGCGCCCTGTTCGGCCTGCTGACCCGGCTGGAGATGGAGGACAAGATCGTCTCCCTGCCGGGAAAGCGCTATCGGAGAGCCTGAGCCCTCCCCCTGTGTGACGGGAGGGGGAAGTCTCTGTAATATTCTATTATAGAATTATTATTCCCGGTTTTTATTGTAGAATAACACAGTTTGCATCCTCGGGCCGGGGCTTTCCCTGCGGGGGGAGCCGGGCGAAGAAAGGAAGTTGAGAAACCGTGTCGAAACTGGTGATCGTGGAGTCGCCTTCCAAGGCGAAGACCATTCAGAAATATCTGGGAAAGGGCTATGAGGTGGTGGCCTCCATGGGCCACGTGCGGGACCTGCCCAAGGCCAGGCTGTGCGTGGACGTGAAGGACAACTTCAAGCCCAAGTACAGCGTGATCAAGGGCAAGGAGAAGCTGGTGAAAGAGCTGAAGGAAGCCGCCGCCAAAGCCGACGGCGTGCTGCTGGCCACCGACCCGGACCGGGAGGGAGAGGCCATCTCCTGGCACCTGGCGTACCTTCTGGGGCTGGACGAGAGCGCCCCGGACCGGGTGACCTTCAATGAGATCACCCGCACTGGGGTGGAGGAGGGCATGGCTCACCCCCGGACCATCGACCTGGATCTGGTCAACGCCCAGCAGGCCCGGCGGATTTTGGACCGGCTGGTGGGCTACACCCTCAGCCCGTTTTTGGCCAAGACCATCCGCCGGGGGCTGTCCGCCGGCCGGGTGCAGTCCGTGGCGGTGCGGATGATCGTGGACCGGGAGGAGGAGATCCGGGCCTTTGTGCCCCAGGAGTACTGGACCATCGACGCCAAGCTCACCGCGCCCCCCAGCAAGGCGGTGTTCGCCGCCTCCTTCTATGGGGATGAGAGCGGGGAGATCAAGATCGGCTCTCGGGAAGAGGCGGACAGGATTCTGGGCGAGCTGCAGCAGGCGGAGTTCGTGGTGGGCCCTGTGAAGAAGGGCAAGAAGAACCGGTCCCCCGCCCCGCCCTTTATCACCTCTACCCTGCAGCAGGAGGCCAGCCGGAAGCTGGGCTTCCAGGCCCGGCGGACCATGAAGGCCGCCCAGGAGCTGTACGAAGGCGTGGAGGTGGAGGGCCTGGGCTCCATCGGCCTGATCACCTATATGAGAACCGACTCCCTGCGGATCTCCGAGGACGCCATCCGGGACGCGGGAGAGTATATCGAGGGCCGGTGGGGGAAGAAGTACCTGCCCGCCAAGCCCAGGCACTTCAAGTCCCGGGCCGGGGCCCAGGACGGCCACGAGGCCATCCGGCCCTCCACCATCAGCCTGACCCCCGACCAGGTGAAGGGGTCCCTTACCTCTGACCAGTACAAGCTCTACAAGCTCATCTGGGAGCGGTTCATCGCCTGCCAGATGGCCGGGTGCGTGCTGAGCACCACCCAGGCCACCATCCAGGCGGGGAAGTACCTGTTCAAGGCCTCGGGCTTCCACGTGGCCTTCGACGGCTTTACCGCCCTGTACGAGGAGAGCAAGGACGAGGAGGAGAAGGCCGGGAAGGACCTGCCTCCCCTGGAGGAGGGCATGAAGCTGAAGGTGAAAGAGCTGGGGGACAACCAGCACTTCACCCAGCCCCCTGCCCGGTACACGGAGGCTTCCCTGATCAAGACCCTGGAGGAGAACGGCATCGGCCGGCCCTCCACCTACGCCGCCACCATCTCCACCATCACCACCCGGGAGTACGTGGTGCGGGAGGGCAAGTCCTTCAAGCCCACGGAGCTGGGGGAAGTCATCACCAAGCTGATGAAGGAGCGGTTCCCCAAGATTGTCAACGTGAAGTTCACCGCCCAGGTGGAGAACGAGCTGGACGCGGTGCAGCGGGGAGACGAGGACTGGGTGGACACCCTGCGGAAGTTCTACGACGACTTTGACAAGACCGTGCAGAAGGCCAAGAAAGAGATGGACGGGGTGAAGATCCGCCTGAAGGAGGACGAGACCGACGTCATCTGTGAAAAGTGCGGCCGGCACATGGTGGTGAAGGTGGGGCGGTACGGGAAGTTCCTGGCCTGCCCCGGCTACCCCGAGTGCAAGAACGTGAAGAAGATCGTCAACGACACAGGGGCCCAGTGCCCCAAGTGCGGGGGGAAGATCATCGAGCGGCGGTCGAAAAAGGGCCGGGTGTTCTACGGCTGCAGCGAGTACCCCAAGTGCGATTTTGTCTCTTGGGACCCGCCCAGCAAAGAGAAGTGCCCGGTGTGCGGCAAGACCTTGATGCAGAAGAAGACGAAAGACAAGCGCCTGTACTGCGTGACCCCCGGCTGCACCTTTGAGGGGAAACTGCCGGAGGGCGGAAACGAGTGAGTTCTTTGAAAGAAAGGAGAGATGACCTTGGCGGTAACACTGGAGGATGTGATCCGCGGTTTTGAGGAGAACGCTGGAGAAGACAAGGAAAGAGACGTTTACGCGGACAGCCTTTATCAGGAGGCGATCCGGCTCTGCATGGAGATCAATACCAAGTACCACACCCAGGAAGAGCTGCAGGTGTTGTTCCAGCGCCTGACCGGACGGCAGGCCGGCGAGGGATTCCGGCTTTTTCCCCCGTTCTATACGGATTTTGGGAAGAACATCACCATTGGGGATCATGTGTTTATCAACTCTGGATGCCATTTTCAGGACCAGGGCGGGATCCGTATAGGCGATGGGGCTTTGATCGGTCACAATGTGGTGATCGCAACCGTCAACCATGACTTGGACCCGGCCAATGGGAGAAAGAACAGCTATCTTCCGGTCAAGCTGGGAAACCATGTGTGGGTGGGTTCCAACGCTGTGATCCTGCCTGGGGTGACTGTAGGAGAATGGGCCGTGATCGCCGCGGGAGCGGTGGTGACCAGGGATGTGCCGCCCTATACGGTAGTGGGCGGCGTGCCCGCGAAAGTGATCAAGACAGTGGAGCCGGAAAGGCAGTAAACAAGGAGGCGAGAGCGTTGGAACAGGTCACTGTGCTGGGGGCGGGCCTGGCGGGCTGCGAGGCGGCCTGGGCCCTGGCCCGGCGGGGGATCCCCGTCACCTTGTACGAGATGAAGCCCCAGCGGTTTTCCCCGGCCCACAAAAGCGGGGGCCTGGCGGAGCTGATTTGCTCCAACTCTCTGAAAGCCGCCCGGGTAAACAGCGCGGCGGGGCTTTTAAAAGAGGAGATGCGCCGGCTGGGGTCCCTGCTGCTGGAGTGCGCCGCCCAGTGCGCCGTCCCCGCGGGGGGCGCACTGGCGGTGGACCGGGAGGAGTTCTCCCGGCTGGCCACCCAGGCAATCGAAGGGGAGCCCCTCATCACCCTGCGGCGGGAGGAGGCGGCGGACCTGCCCCGGGAGGGCATCGTCATCGTGGCCACCGGGCCGCTGACCTCAGAGGCCCTGTCGGAGAAGATCCTGGCCCTGTGCGGTGGGGGATTGAGCTTTTTCGACGCGGCGGCGCCTATCGTCACCCGGGAGAGCTTAGATTGGGACCACTGCTTTACTGCCTCCCGCTACGGCAGGGAGGAGGAGGGCGGCAATGGAGATTATGTAAACTGCCCCATGAACAAAGAGGAGTACGACCGGTTCGTGGAGGAGCTGGTGGCCGCGGAGCGTGCCCCAGTGCACAGCTTTGACGCCAGGGCCCCCAAAGTGTACGAGGGGTGCATGCCCATCGAGGTGCTGGCCTCCCGGGGGCACGACGCCATTCGCTTTGGGCCCATGAAGCCCGTGGGGCTGAAAGACCCCCGCACCGGCCACCGGCCCTGGGCGGTGGTGCAGCTGCGGAAGGAGAACCGGGAGGGGACCCTCTTTAACCTGGTGGGCTTCCAGACCAACTTGAAGTTCGGGGAGCAGAAGCGGGTGTTCGGCCTGATCCCCGGCCTGGCCAAGGCGGAGTTCGTGCGGTACGGGGTGATGCACCGGAACACGTTCCTGAATTCCCCCAGGCTGCTGGAGGGGGACTTCTCCTTCCGGGGGCGGCCGGGGCTGTACTTCGCCGGGCAGATCACCGGGGTGGAAGGGTACATGGAGTCCGCGGGGTCCGGGCTGCTGGCGGGGATCAACGCCGCCAGGCGCCTGGCCGGAAAGGAGCCCCTGCTCCTGCCGGAGACCACCATGCTGGGGGCGCTGTCCCGCCACGTGTCCCGGTACGAGGGAAAGGACTTCCAGCCCATGGGGGCAAACTTCGGCGTGCTGCCCCCCTTGGAGGAGAAGATCCGGGACAAGCAGCGGCGGTATGAAGCGCTGGCCCAGCGGGCGTTGGAAGATCTGGCCGCCTGCTGCAAGGCCAGCGGGGAACCGCTTACACACAGCGCCCAGGGCGCGGAAGGGAAGGAGTCAGTATGAAGATCATTGTAGACGCCTTTGGCGGGGACAACGCCCCCGGGGAGATTTTGCTGGGGTGTGCCCAGGCCAGAAAAGAGCTGGGAGTGGACCTGGTCCTCACCGGGGACAGGGAGAAGCTGCTGGGCTGCGCCAAGGAGCTGGGGCTGGAGACAGACCTGGCGGGGATGGAAATCTTAGACTGCCCCGGGGTGCTGACCATGGAGGACGAGCCCACGGCGGTGCTGAAGGAGAAGGCGGACAGCTCTATGGCCTTGGGCCTGCGGGCCCTGGCGGAGGGCAAGGGGGACGCCTTTGCCAGCGCCGGCAACAGCGGCGCCCTGGTGGTGGGAGCCACCATGATCGTCAAGCGGATCAAAGGGGTGAAGCGGGTGGCTTTCGCCCCCCTGCTGCCCAAGTCCCAGGGTTTTTTCATGCTCTCCGACGGCGGGGCCAGCGTGGACTGCCGGCCTGAGATGCTGCTGCAGTTCGGGCTGATGGGAGCCGCCTACATGCGGGACGTGATGGGGGTGGAAAATCCCCGGGTGGGCCTTGTGAACGTGGGCACCGAATCCCACAAGGGGGACGAGCTGCGCCACCAGGCCTACGAACTGCTCCGCCAGAGGAAGGACCTGAATTTCATCGGCAACGTGGAGGCCCGGGATATTCCCTACGACGGCTGCGACGTGGCGGTGACCGACGGCTTTACCGGCAACGTGATGCTCAAGCTCTTTGAAGGGGTGGCCATGGCCTTGATGGACAAGTTCAAGGGGGTGTTCTCCCAGAGCCTGAAGAACAAGCTGGCCGCCGCCGCGGTGTACGGGGATCTGAAGAAGCTGAAGAAGTCTTTGGACTACAACGAGTACGGCGGGGCGCCCATTATGGGGGCGGCCAAGCCCGTGTTCAAGATCCACGGCAGCGCCAAGGCCTCCACGGTGAAAAGCGCCCTGCGGCTGACCCGGGACTACGCCCAGTCCGGGTTTGTGGACAAGATCGCCCAGGCGGTAAAGCCCCAGGGGGAGCGGCAGGATGGCTGAGGGTAAGGCATGGAAAGGAGGGCGGCTGCTGTGCGACCGCTGACAGAGTACGAGAAGCTCATTGGGTACAGGTTTCGGGACAAGAGCCTGCTGGAGACGGCGTTGACCCACTCCTCCTTCGCCAACGAGCACAAGTGCAAAAGCTACGAGCGCCTGGAGTTTCTGGGGGACTCGGTGCTGGGGTTCGTCACCGCCCAGTACCTGTTCGAGAACTTCCCCCAGCTGCCCGAGGGGAAGCT
The DNA here is from genome assembly GCA_019115285.1 of Candidatus Acutalibacter pullistercoris. Taxonomy (GTDB): domain Bacteria; phylum Bacillota; class Clostridia; order Oscillospirales; family Acutalibacteraceae; genus Acutalibacter; species Acutalibacter pullistercoris. The sequence continues at coordinate 10,990 of DXDU01000059.1, read as the reverse complement.
GACCAAGACCAGGGCCGCCCTGGTGTGCGAGCGGTCTTTGTGCGGGTTCTCCAAGTCTTTGGAGGTGGGGGACTTCCTGCGGCTGAGCCACGGGGAGCAGCACTCCGGGGGCCGGGAGCGGCCCAGCATTCTGGCGGATGTGTTCGAGTCCACCACCGCCGCCATCTATTTGGACAGCGGGGATCTGGAGGAGGCCAGGAAGTTTATCCTCCGGTTTATCGCCCCGGCTGCCAAGACCCAGAGCGTCAAGCCTTTTAAGGACTACAAGACCACCTTGCAGGAGATCGTGCAGCAGAACCCGGAGGAGCGGCTGGAGTACGTGACCACCGGGGAGAGCGGGCCCGATCACGACAAGCACTTTACGGTGGAGGTGCACCTGAACTCCAACGTCATCGGCCGGGGCGGCGGGCGCTCGAAAAAGGAAGCGGAGCAGCAGGCCGCCCGGGAGGCCCTGCAGTGGATGGGCTATTGAGGAACGGCTGGGAAAGAACATGGTTTATGTAAACTTGAATAGAGCAGGAGGTTTAAGTATCTCCAGGAAAGAGCGGGTAAAAACGCTGGCGCTGTTCAAGTTTATGGAAACTGAACTGGTAGGGAAAGGGAAATGCGCAGCGTATGATCTTGAAATCTTTGGAATTGCAGGGATTTAAAACGTTTCCCGACAAGACCACACTGAGCTTCCAGCGGGGGATTACCTCGGTGGTGGGGCCCAACGGCAGCGGGAAGAGCAATATCAGCGACGCCATGCGCTGGGTGCTGGGGGAGCAGTCCCTGCGGACCCTGCGGTGTTCGAAGATGGAGGACGTGATCTTCGGGGGCACCCCCCAGCGCAAGGCCCAGGGCTTCGCGGAAGTCACCCTGACCATAGACAACACCGACCGGGGGCTGCCCTTCGACAACGACACGGTGGCCATTACCCGGCGGTACTACCGGTCCGGGGAGAGCGAGTACCTGATCAACAAGACGGCGGTGCGGCTCAAGGACATCAACGAGCTATTGATGGACACGGGCCTGGGCCGGGACGGGTACTCCATCATCGGTCAGGGGAAGATCGACGCCATCGTGGCCGCCAAGTCCGAGGACCGGCGGGAGATCTTTGAGGAGGCCTCGGGCATCTCCCGGTACCGGTACCGGAAGGAGGACTCGGAGCGCAGGCTCAATAAGGCCGAGGAGAACCTGGTGCGGCTGCGGGACATCCTCACCGAGCTGGAAGAGCGGGTGGGGCCCCTGAAGATCCAGGCGGAGAAGGCCCAGAAGTTCCTGACCTACGAGGAGGAGAAGAAGGGGCTGGAGATCGGCGTGTGGCTGGAGACCCTGGAGCGCTCCGGCAAGACCCTGCGGGAGCACGGGGAGAAAATCGCCGTGGCCCAGGCCCAGCTGGAGGAAACTCAGGAGGAGGCCGCCGCCGTCCAGGCCAGGATGGAGGAGAACTTCCGGGAGACCAACTTGTGCACCGCCCAGATGGAGGACCGCCGGAACCAGGGGGCCTCCCTGGAGCAGGAGGCGCTGCGGGCCGACGGGGAGGCGGGGCTGCTGGAAAACGACCTGGCCCACAACCAGGGGGACCAGGAGCGCCTGCGCCAGCAGGCCCAGGCCGCGGCCCAGTCCCAGGAGGAGACGGACCGGGAGATCGCCGGGAAAAGGGAAGAGGCCGCCGCCAAGGAGCGGGAGCTGCTGGAGAGCGGGGAAAAGCTCTCTGGCTTTACCCAGCGGCTGGAAGAGCTGCGCCAGGGGGCGGACCAGGCCACCCGCCAGCTGGAAGAGGCCGCCCTGGCTCTGGCGGAGCACAACAGCGCCCTGGCGGAGGCCAGGATCCGGCTGACGTCGGCGGAGTCCTCCATGGAGGAGATCCGCCGGAGGGCCGGGGCGGTGGACCAGGCCTGCGCCCAGGCCCAGGAGAGAGAGCGGGCCCTGCGCCAGGAGGGGGAGGAGCTCTCTCGGATGCTGGAGGACACGGAGAAGGCCATCGCCGGGCAGGAGAACTCGGTGAAGGGCTACGAGCTCCGGCTGGAGTCCCGCCGGAAGCGGGCCCAGCAGGCCAAGGAGGAGCTGGACCGGCTCACCCTGGACGTGGGGGAACAGCTGCGCCGGGCAAAGCTCCTGGAGGACCTGGAGCGGAACCTGGAGGGCTTTACCCACAGCGTGAAGGCCGTGATGAAAGGGGCCAAGCGGGGGATGCTCTCCGGGGTGTGCGGGCCGGTGACCCAGCTGATCCACGTGCCCAAGGAGTACGCCGTGGCCCTGGAGACCGCTTTGGGCGGGGCCATGCAGAACATTGTGGTGGAGACGGAGCAGGACGCCAAAAGCGCCATCCGGTTTTTGCAGAAGCGGGAGGCGGGCCGGGCCACTTTCCTGCCCCTGACCACCATTCGGGGCACGGTGCTGGACCCCAGAGAGATGGAGGAGCTCCCCGGCTTTGTGGGGGTGGCCTCCCAGCTGTGCCAGTGTGAGGAGAAGTTTGCCGGCATCCGGGACTCCCTGCTGGGGCGGGTGGCCGTGGCGGAGGACCTGGACAGCGCCGTGGCCATCGCCAAGCGGATGAAGTACCGGTTCCGCATCGTCAGCCTGGACGGCCAGGTGGTCAACGCCGGGGGCTCTCTCACCGGCGGGGCCAGGGCCAGGAACTCCGGACTGCTCAGCCGGGGGGCCGACATCCAGGGGGCCAAGGAAAAGGCCGCCCTGCTCCAAAAGAAGGAGCAGGAGGCCTCCGCCGCCTGGAAGGCCCGGCAGGAAGAGCTCTCCGCCTGCGAGGGGGAGCTCTCCGCCGCCAGGGGAGAGCTGGCCGCCCTTCAGGAGGAGCGGGTGCGGTTCCAGGCGGAGAGCGCCCGGGCCGCCCGGGAGCTGCAGACCGTCCGGCAGGAGCTGGAGAACCTGGAGCGGGAGCGCCAGGGCTCTCAGGGGCGGCTGGCGGAACTGGAGGAGATCCGGGGCCGGGCGGAGCAGGACATGGCCCGGCTGGACCAGGCCGTGGCCGCCGCCCAGGAGAACAGCAGGAAGCTCACCGGGGACCGGGAGGAACAGCTGGCCCGGTGCGAGGACATCGCCCAGACCATGCAGGAGATCCGGCTGCGGCAGTTCGCCGCCCAGAAGGACCGGGACGCCCTCTTAGAGGCTGTCCGGGAGCTGGAGGAGCGGAAGGAGGATTCCGGCGCCGCCGCCCAGGAGCTTGTCCGCCAGGCAAAGGAATTGGAGGAGCAGGCCTGTCAGCTGCAGGGGCAGATCGCCCAGTGCAGGCAGCGGGCCCAGGAGCTGCGGGACCAGGGAGAACTGGCCCGGCAGGCCGCCCAGGAACTGGGGCAGCGCCGCACCGCGTTGGAGCGGGAGGCCGGAGAGCTGCGGCAGAAGGAGCGGGACGCCAGCACCCGGCGGGAAAACGCCGGCCGGGAACTGGCCAGGCTCCAGGAGAGGAAGGAGAACCTGCAGCGGGACTACGACAACATCGTCTCCCGGCTGTGGGAGGAATATGAGCTCACCCGCCGGGAGGCGGAGGAAGTGGGCCAGAAGATCGAGGACCTGTCCGCCGCCCAGAGAAGGCTGTCGGAATTGAAGAACAAGATCCGCGCCCTGGGCACGGTGAACGTGGGGGCCGTGGAGGAGTACCGGGAGGTCTCTGAGCGGTATGAGTTCTTAAAGGCCCAGGTGGAGGACGTGGAGAAGTCCAAGGCGGAGCTGCTGGGGCTGATCCAGGACCTGACGAAACAGATGCGGCGGCAGTTTACCGAGCGCTTCGCCCAGATCAACGAAAACTTCGGGAAGATCTTCCGGGAGCTGTTCGGGGGCGGGGCCGCGGAGCTCTCCTTTACCGACGACAGCGACGTGCTGTCCTCGGGCATTGAGATCAAGGTGCAGCCCCCGGGGAAGATCGTCTCCCACATCGAGTCCCTCTCCGGCGGGGAGAAGGCCCTGGTGGCCATCTCCATCTACTTTGCCATCATGCGGGTCAATCCCCCGCCCTTCTGCGTGCTGGACGAGATTGAGGCGGCTTTGGACGACGTGAACGTGGACCGCTTCGCCCAGTACCTGCGGAGGATGAGCGGCCGCTCCCAGTTTATCACCATCACCCACCGCCGGGGCACCATGGAGGGCAGCGACATGCTCTACGGGGTGACCATGCAGGACCAGGGCATTTCCAAGCTCTTGGCCCTGCGCACCGAAGAGGCCGCCCAGTTCGGCAGCTGAGCCGGCGTACTTACAGCGAGAAAGGAAGAAGTTCATGGGCATCTTTGACAAGATCCGGGAAGGCCTGAAAAAGACCAGGGACAACATCAGCGGGCAGATCGCCCAGATGGTGAACTCCTTTACAAAGATCGACGAGGACCTGTTTGAAGAGTTGGAAGAGCTGCTGGTTATGGGGGACGTGGGCGTCCCCACCGCGGAGTTCATCTGCGGGGAGCTGCGGCAGAAGATCAAGGAGAAGGGCATCACCGACCCCGGCCAGATCATGGGGGAGCTGAAGGACATCGTCTCCCAGATTCTGGAGGGGGACGACACCCTGCACATCTCCACCAAGCCCTCCATCCTGCTGGTCATCGGGGTAAACGGCGTGGGCAAGACCACCACCATCGGCAAGCTCGCCTCCCGGTTAAAGGGAGAGGGCAAGTCGGTGATTCTGGGCGCGGCGGACACCTTCCGGGCGGCGGCCATCGAGCAGCTGGAGGTGTGGGCCCAGCGGGCCGGGGTACCCCTCATCAAGCACGGGGAGGGGGCCGACCCCGCGGCGGTGGTGTTCGACACCATCTCCGCCGCCAAGGCCAGGAACTGCGATGTGATCATCTGCGACACCGCCGGGCGGCTGCACAATAAAAAGAACCTGATGGACGAGCTGGGGAAGATCTCCCGGGTCATCGACCGGGAGCTGCCTGGCTGCGACCGGGAGACCCTGCTGGTCTTGGACGCCGCCACCGGCCAGAACGCGGTGAACCAGGCCAGGGAGTTCCAGAGCGCCGCGGGGATCACCGGCATTGTGCTGACCAAACTGGACGGCACACCCAAGGGCGGCGTGGTGCTGCCCATCAAGCGGGATTTGAATCTGCCGGTGAAGTTCATCGGCGTGGGGGAGCAGATCGACGACCTGCAGCCCTTTGACGCCAGGATGTTCACCGAGGCTTTGTTCGACAACCAGCGCCAGGAGGAGCCCCAGAAGGAAGGGGCCCCCTCCGCCATCCAGTGGGAGGTGGAGGAAGCCGGGGAGGAGCCTGTCCTCCAGGAGGAGGCCGGGGAAGAGCCCGCCGCTACCGAGGAGGGCTTGCTGACGGAGATCCACTCCCTGCTGGGAGAGGAGGAGAGCGCCCCCGCGGAGGAGCCCCAGGCCCAGGAGAGGGAGGAAGCCCCCGCCATCCAGTGGGAGACGGAGGAAGCGCCCCAGGAAGAGGCCCAGCCGGAAAAGAAAAAGCGCCGCTTCTGGCCCTTTGGCCGCAGGCGGGATGAGGAGGACTAAGGGATGAAAATGGTGATCGCCACCCACAACAAGGGGAAAGTGGTAGAATTTAAGCGGATGCTGGAGCCCATGGGCTTTGAGGTGGTCACAGCGGAGCTGTCGGAGCCGGAGGAGACCGGCACCACCTTTATGGAGAACGCCTTCATCAAGGCGGACGCCGCCTGCAAGGAGACGGGCCTGCCCGCCGTGGCCGACGACTCCGGCCTGTGCGTGGACTATCTGGACGGGGCCCCGGGGATTTACTCCGCCCGGTTCGCGGAACCTGGCAAGCGCCGGCTGACCGTGCTGGAGAAGCTGCGGGGCGTGCCGGCGGAGCAGCGGGGCGCCCATTTTGTCAGCGCCGTGTGCTGCGTCTTCCCCAACGGGGACAAAATCGAGGCCGAGGGCAAGTGCTTTGGCGCCATCGCCTTGGAGTCCCGGGGGGAGAACGGTTTTGGGTACGACTCCATCTTCCAGCAGGAGGGCCGCACCTTTGGGGAGATGAGCGACGAGGAAAAGGACGCCCGCAGCCACCGGGGCAAGGCCTTCGCCCTGTTCGAGGAGAAGATGAAGGAGTACCTGCAGAAGGGGGAGTGAGCCATGAAAAACTACTGTGGTTTGGACTGCGCCCAGTGCCCTGCGGTGGACAGCTGCCCCGGCTGCGCCGCCACCGGCGGGAAGCCCTTTGGGGGCACCTGCGTGCTGGGGGAGTGCTGCAAAGCCCAGGGCTGCGGAACACCGGGCAGCTGCTTTTCCGGGGAGTGCGCCTTAAAGGAGCAGCTTATCCGGGAGTTTAACGACCTGCGCGTCCCCGGTATGGAGACAGTGACAGATTTGAACGCCCTGCCCGGTTCCTACATCAATCTGGAGTACACCCTGCCCGGCGGCCAGAAGGTAAAGTTCTGGGAGGATGGCCGGGTGTATCTGGGAAACCAGATCTGCAAACGCGACGGCAGCGGCCGGTGCTTTGGCCTGACCGCCGACGAAAATTGGCTGCTGGTGTGCGAGTACGGCGACAACGGCAGCGACCCGGAGATTGTGGTGTACAAGCGACGAGAAAAGTAACGATACAGGAGAATGATGTATGTTGACTAGCAAGCAAAGAGCCTACCTCCGCTCCCTGGCGGTGAACGAGGACACCATTCTGATGGTGGGCAAGTCCGGCATGGGGCCGGAGGTCATCAAGCAGGCGGACGACGCCCTGGAGAAACGGGAGCTCATCAAGGGCCGGGTGCTGCCGGAGACCTGCCCTGTCAGCCCCCGGGAGGCGGCGGAGGAACTGGCCCAGAAGACCGGCAGCGACGTGGTGCAGGTCATCGGCAGCCGGTTTGTGCTGTACCGGAGAAAGAAGAAGGACCCGAAAATCGTGCTGCCCCGGTAAAGGAGGAGCGGATGAAGACAGGCATTTACGGAGGCACCTTCAACCCCATCCACAACGGGCACCTGCACATTGTGGAGGAGTTCCGCTGTGGGCTGGGGCTGGACCGGGTGCTGCTCATCCCCACCCGGGTGCCCCCCCACAAAGAGGCGGAGGACCTGGCCTCTCCCGCCCAGCGGCTGGAGATGTGCCGCCTGGCCGCGGGGGACATCCCCTGGCTGGAGCTGTGCCGGATTGAGATGGACCGGGAGGGGAAGAGCTACACGGCGGAGACTTTGGAAGAGCTGTCTGCCCTGTACCCCCAGGACCAGTTTTACCTGCTCATGGGGGAGGACATGTTCCTCACCGTGGACCGGTGGTACCGGCCGGAGACCATTTTCTCTTTGGCTTCGGTGTGCGCTTCCCCCAGGAGCTTGGACGGCATGGAGGCCCTGCGGAAAAAGGCGGTGGAGTACCTGGAGCGCTTTGGGGCCCGATGCTTTCTGGATCACATCCCCTACCTGCCGGTGAGCTCCACCCAGGTGCGCCAGGAGGTGGCCCGGGGGGGAGACATCGGCTGCCTGGTGCCCCAGGCAGTGGCCGACTATATCCAGCGGTGCGGGCTGTACCGGAGCGCGCAACGGCCCGGGGAAGCGCCCCCGCCAGAGTTTGGAGGAAGCTATGCGCATCGATTTTAACCAAATCCAAGAGAGGACCATGCCCTGCCTGCACGGCGGCCCGGGGGAGATGTCCGCCCGGTTCTTTGGCGGGGAGGGCGGCAAGCTCATCTCCTGGCGCATCCACCCCGGCGGGAGCGTCGGCCCCCACAGCCACCCCGCCAGCGGCGAGCTGGACTTCGTCCTGCTGGGCACGGGCCTGGCGGTCTGCGACGGCCAGGAGGAGCTTTTGGAGCCCGGGGTGTGCCACATCTGCAATAAGGGCTCGGAGCACAGCATCCGGAACACCGGCGAAGGCGACCTGGTGCTGCTCACCGTGGTGGTGGAGCGCTGAGGAGGAAGGGGAGAGTGACACATGACCTTTGAACAGTATGAGCAGGAAGTGAAACGCCATCTGACCCAGGGGAGGTTCTACCACAGCCAGTGCGTGGCGGCGGAGGCGGAGAAGCTGGCCCGGCGCTACGGGGCCGACCCGGAAAAGGCCAGGCTCTGCGGGATCCTTCACGACGTGATGAAGGACACCCCGCCCCAGGAACAGTTGAAAATCCTGGAGAAGTCTGGTATAATACTCACCGTTGCCCAGCGGCGGAACCGGAAACTGTGGCACGCCCTCTCGGGGGCGGCCTACCTGCGGGATGAGCTGGGGATCGCCGACCAGGAGATTCTGGGGGCGGTGGAGTGCCACACCAGCGGCAAGGGGGGCATGAGCCTTCTGGACAAGGTGCTGTTCGTGGCGGACTACATCTCCGCGGACCGGGACTACCCCGGGGTGGAGGAGCTGCGGGTCACCGCGTACCGCAGCCTGGAAGAGGCCATGGTGGAGGGCATACGCTTTACCGTGGACGAGCTGATGGGCCAGGAGCTGCCGGTGGCGGCGGAGTCCATCGAGGCGTACAACGACGCCATCATCACCCTACAGGAACAAAAAGGAGCGTAAGGCATGACGTCTTTGGAACTGGCAAAAAAGGCCGCTCACCTTTTGGATGAGAAGAAGGGGGAGCGGGTCAACGTCATAGAGATCCAGGAGATCTCCAGCCTGGCGGATTATTTCGTCCTGGCCACGGGCACCAGCAACACCCACGTGCGGGCCCTGGCCGACGAGCTGGAGGAGAAACTGAAGGCCCAGGGAGCGGGCCAGCCCCGCACCGAGGGCTACCGTTCCAACTCTTGGGTCTTGCTGGACTGGGGAAACGTGGTGGTCCACGTGTTCACCCAGGAGGGCAGAGAGTTCTACGACCTGGACCGCCTGTGGGCGGACGGGAAGATGATCGACTGGCAGCAGGGGGAAGAAGGGTAAGGTTCCCTGTTTTCTCCCGCTTCCGCATTTTACCATGTGAGGAGAATGAAGTATGAAGAAGGGTTCTGCTCTTGTAGGCTGACCGGGAGGTCAGCGGCTGCAAACATCCAGGACCGCGCCTCCCAAAGGATGTGCACACATCTTTTCAGGAGGTCAGCAAAGTGAATCGAGAAAACAAACGCAAGCAGTTTGAAAAGGGATATTACAAAAACCATCCCTGTCAGGAGTCCTTTACCTGCAAGGTGTGCGGCAGGCTGGTCACGCCGGAAGGCGCTGGCAGCAGCCACCGCAACCACTGCCCCTACTGCCTTTCCAGCCTCCACGTGGACATAGAGCCGGGAGACCGGGCCTCTGACTGCGGGGGCGTGATGGAGCCAGTGGCGGTGTGGGTGCGGAAAAACGGCGAGTGGGCCATCATCCACCGGTGCCGCCGGTGCGGGGAGCTTTCCTCCAACCGGGTGGCCGGGGACGACAACCCGGTGAAGCTGATGAGCATCGCCATGAAGCCCCTGGGCAATCCGCCCTTCCCCTTGGAATACCTCCAGGAGATGGCGGAGCGCATGGGCCTGTGAGGACAGGTTTCGGTGAGGAAAGGACAGCCCGGGGGACAAACCAGTGCAGGACAGTAAGTTCCAGCGGCGTCAGCCGCTGTGCGCCCATTAAAAGTTCTTTGCCCGCTTCCTTTGGGAAAGCGGGCGGAAAGGTCTGAATGAGATATGAAATACGACCACAAGCAGATCGAGCCCAAATGGCAGGAAAAATGGGAGGAAGCCGGCGTTTTCCACGCGGAGAACGGCTCGGACAAGCCCAAGTACTACGCCCTCATCGAGTTCCCCTACCCCTCCGGGCAGGGGCTGCACGTGGGCCATCCCCGGCCCTACACCGCCCTGGACGTGGTGGCCAGAAAGCGCCGGATGCAGGGCTACAACGTGCTGTATCCCATCGGCTGGGACGCCTTCGGCCTGCCCACCGAGAACTACGCCATCAAGAACCACGTGCACCCCGCGGTGGTGACAAAGCAGAACATCGCCCGGTCTAAAAAGCAGATCCAGTCTTTGGGCATCAGCTTCGACTGGAGCCGGGAGATCTCCACCACCGACCCGGAGTACTACAAGTGGACCCAGTGGATTTTCCTGCAGCTGTTTAAGGCCGGGCTTGCCTACAAGAAGGAGATGAACGTGAACTGGTGCACCTCCTGCAAGTGCGTGCTGGCCAACGAGGAAGTGGTAAACGGCGTGTGCGAGCGCTGCGGCAGCGAGGTGGTCCACAAGGTGAAGAGCCAGTGGATGCTGAAAATCACCGAGTACGCCCAGCGGCTCATTGACGACCTGGACCTGGTGGACTACCCCGAGCGGGTGAAGACCCAGCAGAAGAACTGGATCGGCCGCTCCACCGGCGCGGAGGTGGACTTTGAGACCACCGCCGGGGATAAGCTCACCGTGTACACCACCCGGCCCGACACCCTGTACGGCGCCACCTACATGGTGGTGTCCCCCGAGCACCCCTATCTGGAGAAGTGGGCGGACAAGCTGCAGAACCTGGAGGAGATCAAGGCCTACCAGGCCGAGGCCGCCAAGAAGTCTGACTTTGAGCGCACGGAAGTGGCCAAGGACAAGACCGGCGTCCGGCTCCAGGGCGTGTCCGCCATCAATCCCCTGACGGGGAAGGAGATCCCCATCTTCATCTCCGACTACGTGCTGGTGAGCTACGGCACCGGGGCCATTATGGCCGTGCCCGCCCACGACACCAGAGACTGGGAGTTCGCCAAAAAGTTCGGCCTGCCCATCATTGAGGTGGTGAAAGGCGGCAACGTGGAGGAGGAGGCCTTCACCGACTGCGACACCGGCGTCATGGTCAACTCCGGCATTCTCGACGGCCTGACCGTGGAAGAGGCCAAGAAGCGGATCACCGAGTACCTGGAGGAGAAGGGCATCGGCCACGCCAAAGTGAACTACAAGCTCCGGGACTGGGTGTTCTCCCGCCAGCGGTACTGGGGGGAGCCCATCCCCGTGGTGTACTGCGAGAAGTGCGGCTGGGTGCCCCTGCCGGAGAGCCAGCTGCCCCTGGAGCTGCCGGAGGTCAAGTCCTACGAGCCCACGGACAACGGTGAATCCCCCCTGGCCCACATGACCGACTGGGTGAACACCACCTGCCCCCACTGCGGCGGCCCCGCCCGCCGGGAGACCGACACCATGCCCCAGTGGGCCGGTTCCTCCTGGTACTTTCTGCGGTATATGGACCCC
>DXDU01000058.1 GCA_019115285.1 Candidatus Acutalibacter pullistercoris | reverse complement strand
CCGCCCCCAAACAAGAAAAGCCCCCGGTCCCCCGGCCCCGCTTTCTTAAAGTCGTATTTTCATCTTGACTTTAGTATTATTAAAGAGTATATTTAAGATAGTGAAAGAAACGGAGGGTTCCCCATGGCGATCGACGTAGTGCCAGACTGGATGGCGGACTTGGAGGAGGAAGACGTAACCTTCCTGAAAAACTTCCTGCTGTGCTCCGGGTCCCTGAAGGAGATCGCCGGGCTGTACGGAGTCACCTACCCCACAGTGCGGCTCCGGCTGGACCGGCTCATCCAAAAAGTGCGGCTGGGGGACGAACACGCCGGAGACCCCTTCATCGCCCTGATCAAACGGCTGGCCCTCAACGACAAGCTGGATTTCGACACGGCCAAGCTGCTCATCACCGCATACAAAAAGCAGAAAGGAGACGGCGAAACATGAGTTCCATCCCCAACCTGGTGACCCTGCTGCTGGTGTACTTCCTGTGGTTTCTGCTCCTGGCGGGAATCGTGGCGGCCGTGGTGCTGGCGGTGCGCAAAAGGGAAAAGCGGCGCCGGGAGGAGTTCCGCCGCCAGGTGGAACAGCAAAACCGGGAAAAAGAACTGGAGAAAATGAAGATCGACGACCTGTAAGGGCAAAAAAGGGAGCTGCCTTCCGGCAGCTCCCTTTTTATGGATCTGTTTACTCGTCCTCGCTGAGCTTGGTGCCGCAGTTGCTGCAGAAAGGAGTGCCCTGGGGGCTCTGCTTGCCGCAGTTGGGGCAGCACACTTTGTTCTGCTTGTCCCCCAGCTCTTTGGCCACGGCAGCCAGCTGGGCCTTCAGCTCGTCGATCTCCGCCATCTTGCCCACGGCCTCGGCGTCCTCGGCCAGGGTCTCCCGGCAGGTCTCGTACACGTACTCGCCCAGAGCTTCGTACCGCTTGCTGATCTCTGCGTTGAGCTCCGCCACGTTGATGCGCAGCTTGGACATATCCACCAGCTGGCCGGCCTTTTTGCCTACGGCCTCCGCCGCCGATTTCGCGTTGATGACAACATCGTCAAGAATTCCCATGTCCGTCGTACCTCCTTATGGTTTTGTTCCGATTTTGGGGGGCGCGGCCCCCTTTGTCTTGTATCATTATACCAACCCGCCGCCGGAATGTAAAGCGGATTTCTCTTTCAAAACGTTTACAACTCTCTTACTTTTTCACACAAGGCCCTCTCGCCCCAAAAATTCCCGGAGCATGGACTCCTCCGGCACCAGGGCAGGGTCCAGCGGCTCGAAGCGCATGAGCTTGGCCTCCAGGTTCCTGGCCTTTCTGTAATAGGGGCTGTCCGGGGCGATGGCCCGCAGCAGGGGGATGGCCACCGTGCGCAGCACGCAGGGCTCGTAGAGGTGGATGGAGTTCACCGTGTAGTCCGCGGTAATCCGGTAGGGCCGGATGTACCGGTCCTCCCCCTCCTCCACCTGGTCCCACATGGCCAGGGTCCGCTCGGCGGAGGTGTCCCGGAACTTTACGTCCCGGACGATGCGCCGCACCAGCCGCAGGTCCACGGGGGAGACCACCTCCCCGTTGGCGTCCTTAATCCGCTGCTTGACGCTGACGTAGAGCTTCAGGCAGGCCTGCTCCGGCACCTCTCTGGTAAAGATGGGGTTTAAGGCGTGGATGCCCTCCACCACCACCAGCTCGTCCCGGTCCAGGCGGAACTCCCGGTCCTCCCCCCGGGCCCGGCCCAGGGAGAAGTCGTACTGGGGGATCTCCGCCCGGCCGGTCTGCAAGAGCTTGGAAAAGGTCTCCTTAATCCGCTGGGCGTCCAAGGCGTCCACCCGCTCAAAGTCCCGGCGGCCGTCGGCCTGGACCTCCACCTTCTCCCGGGGCAGGTAAAAGTCGTCTAGCGAGAGGACGCAGCACTTCTGGCCGCCCTCCTCCAGGCAGCGCTCCAGCAGCTTGGCGGTGGTGGTCTTCCCGCTGCTGGAGGGCCCGGAGAGCATCACCATCCGCACGCCCTTGTGATAGCGGAGGATGTCCTGGGCGATGGACTCCAGGTTCCGCCGGTAAGATTCCTCCACCTCCCGGATCATCCGCCCCGGGTCGTGGACCGCCCCGTCGTTGATCTGCTCCAGGTGGTTGATGTATTTAATGTAACCGCTGGCGAAATTGCTCATACAGGCCCTTCACTTGCTCCTTTCGCTCCAGGATCTCCCCGTTCCGGGTGATGTACTCGTAAGGGTTCTTAAAGTTGAAGATCCGCTCCAGCCGCTGGCTGTAGGGGTCTTTCAGTTTGGTGACGCCTCCGGCGCCGCAGGCGATGACGGACAGGCACTCGTCCATGGTGTACACGTTGTAGCGGCACTGGGTGCCGGGCAGGGCCCAGCCGGTGTTTTCCAGGTTCCCGGCCATGCGGGTCTGGCGGTAGAGGTAGTAGGGCTCGTACCCCGCCTGTGTCAGCCGGGCGATGGAGAAGTCCATCATGGCGGCGGTCTCCTCCCGCTTGGCGTGCAGCTCCAGGTCCCCGTGGTCTGTCACAAGCCGGGCCGAGCGCTTTAGAGCCAGGGAGTGCACCGTCACGTTGGAGGCCCCCAGGGCCAGCACCCCGTCCACGCTGTGCTGGAAAGAGGCCAGGTCGTCCCCCGGCAGGCCCACAATCAGATCGGCGTTGATGTTCTCAAACCCCATGGACCGGGCCAGGTGAAAGGCCTCCACCGTATCCTGGGCCGTGTGCTTGCGGCCGATGTTGCGCAGCACCTGGTCCGACAGGGTCTGGGGATTGATGCTGATCCGGCTGATGCCCTGGTCCAGCAGGGCCTGGAGCTTCTCCTTGGTGATGGTGTCCGGCCGGCCGGCCTCCACGGTGAACTCCCCACACCGGGAGAAGTCGAAGGTCTCCCTGATCTTCCCGCACAGGGTGAAGAGCTGCCTCGCGGTAAGGGTGGTGGGGGTGCCCCCGCCGATGTACACCGACCGCAGGGACAGCCCCAGGTCCTTGGCCACCTGGCCCGTCTTCCCGATCTCCTCTAACAGCAGCTGGAAGTAGGGGTCCATCAGCTTTCTGGCGTGCTCCATGTCCTGGCTGACGAAGGAGCAGTAGGCGCACCGGGTGGGGCAGAAGGGGATGGACACGTACAAGGCGAAGTCGTTTTCCCCCAGGTCCTCCACCGCGGCCTGCTGCCCCCGGAGGGTGGCGAGGGCCAGGTCCGTCTTCTCCCGGCTCACGTGGCAATGGGCGCGGAACTTCTCCGCCCCGGCCTCTTCTCCCAGCTCTTCCGCGTACTGGCGCAGCAGCTTCACCGGGTGGATGCCCGTGAGCATGCCCCAGGCCGGGGTGTAGCCCGTCAGCTCCGACAGGGCCCGGTACAGCAGGTCGGTGATGCCGTACTCCTCCAGCCGGCCCCGGGTCTCCTCCCGGGTAAGGGACCGGTCCCCGTCCCCCGCCTCTACCCGATAAACATATTCCCCTTCCCTCTCTTCGATGCACACCAGGGCCCAGGGCTCTCCCTGCCGGGGAGGCTCCTCCTGGTCCACTTTCACCGGGCTGTAGGGGAAGAACAGCCGGCACAGGTTTTCACATTCATAGCGGTACTTCTGGCCGCGCAGGGTCAATACCATAATGTCGCCTTTCTGGGCTCAGGTCCGGTCGATGGAAATGACCCCCCGGATCTTCTGGAGCCGCTCGATGATATTCTGCAGCTGGGGCAGCCCGTTGATGGAGATGGTGGCGGAGATGAACGCGTTCTGGCTGTTGCGCTCCTGCCGGGAATTGAGGGCGTGGATGTTGATCTTCATGGCGGAGAGCTGCTGGGTCACGTCGGCCAGCAGCCCCGCCCGGTCCACCGCCACAATGTGCAGGGTGGACTTGAAGTCGTCCTTCACGTCCCCCGCCCAGTGGGCCCGGACCCACCGCTCCGGCTCGGGGCACTGGGTCAGGTCCTTGGGGACGTTGGAGCAGCTGCGCTTGTGGATGGACACCCCAAAGCCCCGGGTGATAAAGCCCACGATCTCGTCCCCGGGCAGGGGGTTGCAGCACCGGGAGAGCTTGACCAGGCAGTTGTCCATGCCCTCCACCAGCACGCCGCTGGTCACCTTGCTCCGGTGGTCTCCCGCCGGGGCGGGGGGCGGCAGCTCCTGGGGCTCGGCGCCCTTGGTCAGCCGCTGGTACTCCTCCCGGATGCGGGGCAGCACCTTCCACAGCTGTATGCCCCCGTAGCCGATGGCGGCGTAGAAGTCGTCCTCGGTAGAGCAGTTGTGGCGCTTGCCCACGCTCTCCAGCATGTAGTCCATCAGGCCGGGGACCATGGTCATGCCGCTGCGGCGGAACTCCTGCTCCAGCTCGGCCTTGCCCTCTACGATGTTCTCGTCCCGCTTCTCCTTTTTAAACCAGGCCCGGATCTTGTTCCTGGCCTCGCTGGTGCGCACCAGGGTGAGCCAGTCCCGGTTGGGGCCCTTGCCCGCCTCTTTGGTGGTGAGGATCTCGATGATCTCCCCGGTCTTTACCTTGTAGTCCAGGGGCACAATGCGCTTGTCCACCTTGGCGCCAATCATCCTGTTGCCCACGGCGGAGTGGATGGCGTAGGCGAAGTCGATGACAGTGGAGCCCAAAGGCAGGTTGACCACGTCCCCCTTGGGGGTGAACACGAACACCTCCTCGGGGATCAGGTCGCTTTTGATGGAGTGGACCAGGTCCGTCACGTCCTCGCTGTCCTTCTGGTTCTCCAGCATCTGCCGGATCCAGGACAGCCGCTCGTCCAGGGCGGAGTTGTCCGACTCTTTGGCGGACATTCCCAGCTTGTACTTCCAGTGGGCGGCGATGCCGTACTCCGCGGTGTGGTGCATCTCCCAGGTGCGGATCTGCACCTCGAAGGGCACGCCGGCCTTGGTGAGCACCGTGGTGTGCAGGGACTGGTACATGTTGGGCTTGGGCATGGAGATGTAATCTTTAAACCGCCCGGGCAGGGGCTGGAACATGTCGTGGACGATGCCCAGCACGTTAAAGCAGTCGGCGATGGTGTCCACAATCACCCGGATGGCGAACACGTCGTAGATCTCCTCAAAGCTCTTGCCCTGGATGAACATCTTCCGGTAGATGCCGTAGACGCTTTTCACCCGGCCCTCGATGTACACGTCTGGCACCACCGGGGAGAGCCTGCTGCGGATCTGCTCCTGGGTGCTGCGCAGAAACTCCTTGCTGCCGCTGACCCGGGAGGCCAGGTCCTCCTCGATCTCGTGGTAGGCCTGGGGGTCCAGGTACTTTAAGGACACGTCCTCCATAAACTCCTTCACCGTGCGGATACCGAGACGGTGGGCGATGGGGGCGTAGACCTCCAAACACTCCAGGGCCTTGTCCCGCTGCTTCTGGGGGGAGACGTATTCCAGCGTGGCCAGGTTGTGCATCCTGTCGGCGAACTTGATGATGATCACCCGGATGTCCTCGGCCATGGCCATCAGCATTTTCCGCAGGTTCTCCGCCTGCTGCTCCTCCCGGGAGGAGTAGGGGATCTTGCCCAGCTTGGTGACCCCGTCCACCAACAGGGCCACCTCTTTCCCGAACATGGAGGTCAGCTCCTCCACGGTGCAGTCCGTGTCCTCCACCACGTCGTGGAGCAGCCCGGCCATGACAGACTCGGTATCCATGCCCAGGCCCACCAGGATGGCGGCCACGGACAGGGGGTGGATGATGTAGGGCTCCCCAGAGCTGCGCTTCTGGGGCCGGTGCTTTTCCTCCGCCAGCACGTAGGCCTGCCGGATGCGCACCGGGTCGTACTCCTTGCCGCTCTCCCCTATCAGTCGTTCCAGGTCCTCGTAAGAGCTGATCTGCACAGCCAGTTCCATGGTCACGCCTCCTTTCCCGCTTCTTCCGTCTGTTCCGCCAGCCGCCGGTACACGGCGGACTGGAACATGTCTGTCTTGCCCTTGGCGGGGAGGATCTGGGCCTTCAGGCACTCCCCCCACAGGCGCAGGGCGATGAGCTTTCGCTCCTCCAGCATCTCCAGCCCCACCAGGATCTTCCCGTAGCCCAGCCCCTTGGGGGCCAGGGCCCCCGCCAGGGTCTGCAAGCCCAGGGTCTCCCCGCTGTGGGCGGCCAGCAGCCGATAGAGAGCCGCCAGCTCTTCCCGGCTGGGCAGCAGTTCCCGGCCCTCTTCCCGGGTGAGCCGCTCCCCCCGCTTGCCCTTTTCGTACACCCGGTAGCTCCCTATGCACTGGTCCAGATCCAGCCCGGAGAGCTTTACGTCCCGGACGCTGACGGTGAGCTGGTCCTCTCCCCGGAACTCCCGGAGCTCCAGGGTCACCGCCAGGTCCAGCCGCTCCCCCACGGCGTAGGGGAAGTCTTCCCTCGTCACGCCAAAGCGCATACAGGTGACGGTGGCGCCGTTTTTCACGCAGGTCAGCCGCAGGTGGCCGCCGCCCCCCACGGGGGTGACCTCCCGCAGCTCCATGCCGTACAGGCCGAACAGGGGCTGGGGGTTGCCGCTGCCAAAGGGCTCCAGCCGCTCCAAGTCCCGGGGGAGCTGGGGGGACAGGGCCTTGGGATTTAAGCGGCAGTCCACCCGCAGCACCGGGGCGGGCATCACCGGGCAGTGGACCCTGGCGTACTCGTTGAGCCCCTGGCGGAACCGTTCCACGTCCTCGGGGCGCATGGTGGCCCCAGCCGCCATGGGGTGGCCGCCGTAGCGCAGAAGGAACTCCCCGCAGGAGGACACGGCGTCGAACAGAGAGAAGCCCTCCACGCTGCGGCCGCTGCCCCGGGCCTCCTCCTGGTCCACGGAGATGACGAAGCAGGGCTTGCCGTAGCGCTCCGTCACCCGGGAGGCCACAATGCCCACCACCCCGTGGTGCCAGTGCTCCCCGGCCACCACCAGCACCCGGCTGTAGCGCAGCCGGGGGTCGGCGTCGATCTTCTCAAAGGCCTCCTGGGCGATCTGGGCCTCCACCTGGCGGCGGCGGTCGTTTTCCCCGCAGATCTCCTCCGCCAGGTCCTGGGCCTCCTCCGGGTCCTCGCAGGTGAGCAGCCGCACTGCCCGCTCCGGGGCGCCCATGCGCCCTGTGGCGTTGATCCGGGGGATCACCGTAAAGGCCAGGGTGGTGGCGGTGAGCTTCCTACCCGCCCCGCTCTGCTCCAGCAGGGCGTCCACCCCGGGGCGCCCTCCCTGCTGCAGCAGCCCCAGCCCCGCCTGGACCAGGGTGCGGTTCTCCCCCAGCACGGGCACCACGTCTCCCACGGTGCCCAGGGCCGCCAGGTCGCCGTACTCCTCCAGCACGCCCTGGCCGTCGTCTTCCTCCAGGGCCATCAGGAGCTTTAACGCCACCCCCGCTCCGGACATGTCCTTGTAGGGGCAGGTGTCCCCGGGCTGGTAGGCGTCCACCAGGGCATAGGCCTCAGGCAGCGTCTCGTGGGGCCGGTGGTGGTCGGTGATCACCACGTCCATACCCAGCTCTTTGGCCAGGGCCACCTCCTCCACCGAGGAGATGCCGTTGTCCACCGTGACGATGAGCTTCACCCCCTGCTGGTGGAGGACCTCCACGGCGTGGCGGTTCATGCCGTAGCCCTCCCCCTCCCGCTGGGGGATGTAGTACACCACGTCCGCTCCCACCGCCTGCAGGTAGGTGTAGAGGATGGAGGTGGCGGTGACGCCGTCGGCGTCGTAGTCCCCGTACACGGCGATGCGCTCAAAGCTGTCCATGGCCCGGCGGATGCGCTCCACCGCCTTGTCCATGTCCTTCATCAAATAGGGATCGGACAGGGGCGCCTGGCCCAGCATCCCCTGGATCTCCCCGGGCTGGGTCAGCCCCCGGATGTCCAGCAGCATGGCCAGGAAAAAGGGGATGCTGTGCTCCTCGGCGATCCGGGCCGCCCGGTCCTTGTCCAGCCGGCAGACCTCCCATTTTTTCATGTGCAAGGCCACTTCTCCCCTTCCTGTAAACTAAAGGATAAGTATAGCATCCTTTTGTAAAACTTGCAAGCAGCGCCCTACCTCCGGCCCTGCGCCATCACCGCTTCGGCGCAGCGCAGGCCGTCCACCGCCGCGGAGACGATGCCCCCGGCGAAGCCCGCCCCCTCCCCGCAGGGGTAGAGGCCAGGCAAACCCGGGCTCTGCAGGTCCTCCCCCCGCAGCACCCGCACGGGAGAGGAACTCCTCGTCTCCGGCCCGGTGAGCAGGGCCTCCCCCCAGTCGAACCCCTTGAGCTGCCGGCCCAAACGGGGCAGGGCCGCCCCCATGCTCTCGGTGACTGCCTGGGGCAGACACCGTCGCAGGTCGCTGGGGACCACCCCCGGCTGGTAGGTGGGCAGCACCTCCCCGAACCGGACGCTCTCCCGGCCGGAGAGGAAGTCTTCCACCCGCTGGGCCGGGGCGGCGTAGGCGCCCCCCGCCAGGCGGAAGGCCGCCTCCTCCATGCGCCGCTGGAACTCCACCCCGGCCAAGGGGCCGTCCCCGCCGAAGTCCTGGGGGCCCACCCCCACCAGCAGGGCGGCGTTGCTGTTTCTCCCGTCCCGGGCCCAGGGGCTCATGCCGTTGGTGACCACGCCCCCCTCCTCCGAGGCCGCGCCTGTCACCGTGCCCCCGGGGCACATGCAGAAGGTGTACACCCCCCTGCCGTTTTCCAGGTGGCAGGAGAGCTTGTAGTCCGCCGCCCCCAAAGCCGGGTGGCCGGCGAAGGAGCCGTACTGGGCCCGGTCAATGAGCTCCCTGGGGTGCTCGATCCGCGCCCCCACGGAGAAGGCCTTTGCCTGCAGGGGCAGGCCTTCCCGCTCCAGCAGCCGGAACACATCCCGGGCGCTGTGGCCCACCGCCAGAATGGCCTGGGAGCACTCCACCACCTGCCGGCGGCCCGCCGTCTCCACCTCCAGCCCGGAGAGGGCCCCGCCCTTCCGGCGGAAGCCCACCACCTTGCAGGAGAACCGCACCTCTCCCCCCAGGGCCAGAATCTTCTCCCGGATGGCCCGCACCGCCCCGGGCAGCTTGTCCGTACCGATGTGGGGCTTGGCGTCGGTGAGGATCTCCTGGGGGGCCCCGGCGGCGGCCAGCTCCTCCAGCACCTTGCGGATGCGCTCGTCCCCGGTGCCGGTGGTGAGCTTCCCGTCGGAGAAGGCCCCGGCGCCCCCCTCCCCGAACTGCACGTTGCTCTCCGGATCCAGGCGGCCCTCCCGCCAGAAGGTCTCCACGCTCTTCTCCCGCTGCTCCACCGGCAGGCCCCGCTCCAGCACGATGGGCCGGTGGCCGCACTGGGCCAAAAGCAGGGCGGCGAACATCCCCGCCGGGCCGAAGCCCACCACCACCGGCCGCTGGGCCAGGGGCTCCCCCTGGGGCAGCTGGTACCGGTAGGCCTTGGCCTTCTGCACCCGGTTGTCCCGCAGCCGGGAGAGGAGCTTGTCCTCCCCCCGGACCTGGGCCTCCAGGGCGCAGATGAAGCACACCTTGTCCTTCTTCCTGGCGTCCACCGACTTTTTCACCAGCCGCACCTGGCCCAGGGCGCTCTCCGGCACCCGCAGCCGCTTGGCCGCAGCCTGTTTCAAGTCCGCCCCGGTGAAGTCCAGCCCCAGGGGCACTCCCGTCAATCTCAGCATGATGGTCCCTCCTTGGCCCGCCGGGCGGCGGCGGCCCCGGCGGCCAGGCCGGTGGCCCAGGCCCAGTGCAGGTTAAAGCCGCCGCAGTCCCCGTCCACATTTAACAGTTCCCCCGTCAGGTACAGCCCGGGGCAGCGTCTCGATTCCATCGTCTCCAGGTCCACCTCCCCCAGGGGCACCCCGCCCCGGGTGACCTGGGCGCTCTCCCAGGGCCCCGGCCCTGTCACCGGGAAGGCCCAGCTCTTGATGAGCCTGGCGGCGGCCTCCAGCTGCCTGTCCCCGATCTGGGCCAGGGGCAGGTCCCCAGCGAGGCCGGAGAGCTTCACCAGCTCCCAGCCCACCCGCAGGTTTAAAAACCCCGCCAGCAGGTCCCCGGCCCGGCGGTGGGGGTGCTGCCGGCGCAGGTCTTTCAGATAGCCCAGCACCTGGGCCTCCTCCCAGTCCTCCGCCAGGTCCAGCCGGACCTCCCAGGGGCCTGGGCCCTCCAGCCTGGCGGACAGGTCAAACACGCAGATCCCCGACAGGGCCCCGTCGCCGAACTGCACCTCCCCGGACTCCTCCCACACCAGGCGGCCCCGGCGGTACAGCCCGGCCTTGGCACGGGCCCGCATCCCCTTTAAAGAGCGCAAACACTTGGCCGGGCTTTTCAGGGGCGCCAGGGAGGGGCGCAGGGCCGTCACCCGGTGGCCCAGGCCCTCCGCTAAGGAGTAGCCCTCCCCCTTGCTGTGCTTGGGAGAGGCCTTCCCCCCGGCGCAGAGCAGGCACTGGCGGGCAAGGAGCTTCTCTCCCCCTGCCGTCTCCAGCAGAAAGCCCCCCTTCTCCCGCCTGACACCGGTGACCGGGCTGTCCCAGCGGGCCTGCACCCCCGCCTCCTGGCAGGCGGTCCACAGAGCCTGCAGCACCGCCGCCGCCTGGAAGTTATAGGGGTACACTCTTCCTTCCCCGTCCTCCCGGCACACCAGGCCCATGGCCCGGAAGGCCTCCAGCACCCGGGCCGGGGGATACTGGGCCAGCAGGGGCGCCGCCAGGTCCCGGTCCCCGTGGTACCGGCAGGGCTCCGCCCCAAGGTTTGTCAGGTTGCACCGGCCGTTGCCGGTGGCCAGCAGTTTCTTCCCGGGCTTCCCGTTTCCTTCCAGCAGAAGGACCTTTCCCGTTCCCAGTTCCCGGGCGGCCCGCCAGGCTGCCATCAGCCCCGCGGCCCCCGCCCCCACCAGGACTATCTCCCATCGCTCCATACCTGTCCTTCGCCCCCTGGGGGCCGCTCCTTTCCTGTGGGTCAGATAGCTTCATTGTACAGGAGCGGGGCTGTGCCATAATTCTAATTGAGAATTATCCTCCAAGTTTTCCCCGCAGGAGAGGGCCTGTTCCAGATCGCCGAACTGGTACCCCAGCTGCTCCCACTGGGTCAGCAGCTCGTCGAGGATGGCGGCGTTGGTGGAGGAGGTGGTGTGCAGCAGCACGATGGCCCCCGGGTGGACCCGGGGCAGCAGCTTTTGAAAGGCCTCGGTCTTGGTGGGCTGGTCGTCCTGGAGCCAGTCCACGTAGGCCAGGCTCCAGAACACCGTGCGGTAGCCCAGGGCCTGGGCCATCTCCAGGTTCCGCCGGGAGTACTTCCCCTGGGGCGGCCGGTAGAGCTTGGAGAGCTCCACCCCCGCCGCCTCCCGGCACAGCGCCTCGTTGTCCTCCAGCTCCCGCCGGAACTCCTCCTCCCCGGCGATCTGGGACATGTCCGGGTGGGAGCAGGTGTGGTTCCCCAGGATGTGGCCCTCCTCCGCCATGCGCCGCACCAGCTCCGGCTCCGCCTGGATGAAGTCCCCCACCAAAAAGAAGGTGGCCTTGGCCCCGTGCTTTTTCAGGGCGTCCAGAATCTGGGCGGTGTTGCCGTTTTCATACCCCGCGTCGAAGGTGAGGTAGAGGGTCTTCCCCGTCTCCGGCAAACAGTAGGCCGCCCCCAGGGGGTCCAGCTCCTGCCGGGAGGCGGTGCCCTGGGGCGGCTCCCCCTCCTGGGGGAAGCTCAGGCCCCAGTTCACCGGCTGGGCGCTGGCAAGCAAGGCCTCCCCCTCCCGGGAGGCCCACACCCCCGCCAGACACAGGGCCCCCACCGCCGCCGCCCCAATCAGGGCCGCCAGCCGCTTCTTTGTTCCAATTGAGAACCATTTTCTCACGCCGCCCCCTCCTTTCTCTCTCCTCCACTATATGGAAGCTTCCCCCGCCCTAGCACCGGCCCTTGCGCTCCCGGAAAAAATACTGTATGATTTTCGTAAGAATTTCCTCGCCTGCTTGTAAGGAAGCAGGGGTACACTGTCTCACAGTAGGGAAAGAGAGGAGGCCTGTCCCATGGACAGCGGCAAGAAGACCATTCTGGTGGTGGACGACGATCGGGAGATTGTCCGGGCCATCGCCCTGCACTTAGAGAGCGAGGGCTACAACGTCTTAAAGGCCTACGACGGCTTGGAGGCCCTGGACCTGGCCATGACAAAAGAGGTGCACCTGATCCTCATCGACGTGATGATGCCCAAGTTAGACGGCCTCTCCGCCATTATGAAGATCCGGGAGCGGAAGAACATCCCCATCATCGTCCTCTCCGCCAAAAGCGAGAACAGCGACAAGGTCATCGGCCTTTCCATGGGCGCCGACGACTACGTGACAAAGCCCTTTAACCCTATGGAGCTGGCGGCCCGGGTCAAGTCCCAGCTGCGGCGGTACACCAGTTTGGGGGACATCCACTCCAGCGGAGAGAACGTCATCGTCAACGGCAGGCTCACGTTTAACTGCGACCAGCACGTGCTCTACGCCGACGGGGAGCCGGTCAAGCTCACCGCCACAGAGACCAAGATTGTGGAGCTTCTCATGCGCAACCCCGGCCGGATTTTCCCCGCCGAGGAGATCTACAGCAAGATCTGGAACGAGTCGGCCTACTCCACGGAGAACACGGTGATGGTCCACATCCGCCGCATCCGGGAGAAGATCGAATTAAATCCCAGCGAACCGGAATACCTGAAGGTGGTGTGGGGCATTGGATACAAATTTGAAAAACACTGAGACAAGGGGCTCCGGTCTGTTCCGGGGGGCGGTGTCCTGGGTGAGCTTCCTCGTCCTGCTGTGCGCCATGGTCTTGGGTTTGTTCGCCCTGCTGCTGGTGGCCCTGGACACCCAGGTGGCCGGGGGCATCTGGGAGGCGGCGGTGGACCTGAGCTACGGCGACTACCCCAAGTGGCTGCCGGTGACGGCGGTGAGCCTGGGGCTGTTCTTCGGGGGACTGTTCACCCTGGCTTTCCTCTTCCGGCCGGACCGCCGCCGGTTTGAGGAGCGCCTGGCCAAGTGGCTTTCGAAAATCTGGGTGGAAGTAAAGCTCCTGGCGATTCTGTTCGTCCTGCTCCTCACCCTGTCCCTAGACATGTTTACCACCCTGGGCGGCTTCTTTACCGTGTGCGCCGGGGTGCTGCTGCTCTACTTCCTGTGCCTGGACATCGGCCGGAACCGCCGGTTTTTCGGCCACAACATGATCCGCTCCCTGCTCACCGCCCTGACGGAGTTCAAGGCCATGACCACCTTCGAGCAGCGCAGCCTCCGCCGGCTGGTGGCGGCCCTGGCGGTGGTGGTAGGGGTAGGGGGAGCGGGCCTGTTCCTGCTGATCCTCCTCAATAACGCTGGCTACTTCTTCGGCCAGGAACTGCTGCTCCTGGCGGTATTCAGCTTTACGGCGGCGGGGATCATCGGCACTGTCGGCTGGTACGTCATCGCCCTGAAGAAGGACCTGCGGGACTGGACCGTGCTCATGGGGCAGATCACCGAGATGTACGGGGGCAACTTAAACGCCGTAAACCACGTGCCTCCCACCTCCAACCTGTACGACTGCGCCATGCAGCTGAACATGATCCGCACCGGCATCCAGAAGGCGGTGGAGGAGGGCATCAAGGCCGACCGCACCAAGGTGGAGCTGATCACCAACGTGTCCCACGACATCAAGACGCCCCTCACTTCCATCATCAGCTACGTGGACCTGTTGAAGAAAGAGCCGGACCTGCCGCCCCACGTGGTGGACTACGTGAACACCATCTCCCAGAAGGCGGACCGGTTAAACCACATCGTCCAGGACGTGTTCGAGGTGAGCAAGGCCGCCACCGGCAACATCTCCCTGGAACTGGAGGACCTGGACCTCTCCAAGCTTTTGCAGCAGACCTTGATCGAGATGGGCGAGACCCTGGAGAACTCCGGCCTCACCTGGCGGGTGGACATCCCCGAGACCCCGGTGCCTGTCCACACCGATGGCCAGCGGATGTACCGGGTGTTCCAGAACCTGATCCGCAACTGCGCCCAGTACTCCCTGCCCGGCTCCCGGGTGTACGTGTCCCTGGCCGCGGCGGGAGGCGCCGCCCAGGTGAGCCTGCGCAACGTGTCCCGGGCGGAGATCACCATGGACGCCGAGCACCTGACCGCCCGGTTCGTCCGGGGCGACCAGAACCGCACCACCGAGGGCAGCGGCCTGGGGCTGTCCATCGCCAAGAGCTTTACCGAGGCCTGCGGAGGGAAGTTCTCCCTGCGCACCGACGGGGACCTGTTCCAGGTCACTGTCTCCCTCCCCCTGGCCCAGGAGCTGCCCGCCCCTGTTCCTG
>DXDU01000057.1 GCA_019115285.1 Candidatus Acutalibacter pullistercoris | reverse complement strand
CCTTCCCAGGTCATAAAGCCGATGAGGGCGTTCTTGCCCAGGGCGATCTCGCCGTTCTTGATGGCGGGGCCGTCGGCGATGACGTCGCCCTCTTCCACCCGCTCGCCCACGCTGACCACAGGCACCTGGTTGATGCAGGTGCTCTGGTTGGAGCGCATGAACTTGATGATCTCGTACTCGTCGATGTCGCCGTTGTCCGCGGTGACCCGCACCCGGTCGGCGGCCACGGACTTCACCACGCCGCCCCGCTTGGCCAGCACGCACACGCCGGAGTCCACGCCGGCCTTGTACTCCATGCCGGTGCCCACGATGGGGCTCTCGGTCTTCAGCAGCGGCACAGCCTGCTTCTGCATGTTAGAGCCCATCAGGGCCCGGTTGGCGTCGTCGTTCTCCAGGAAGGGGATCATGGCCGTGGCCACGGAGACCACCATCCGGGGGGAGATGTCCATGTAGTCCGCCCGGGAGGCTTCCACCTCCACGAACTCATCCCGATGACGGCCGGACACCTTGGCGTGGAGGAAATGCCCCTCCTCGTCCAGAGGCTCGTTGGCCTGGGCCACGATGAATTCGTCCTCCACGTCGGCGGTCATGTAGACCACTTCCTTGGTGACCACGCCGGTCTCCTTGTCCACCTTGCGGAAGGGGGTCTCGATAAAGCCGTACTCGTTGATCCGGGCGAAGGTGGCCAGGTAAGAGATCAGGCCGATGTTGGGGCCTTCAGGGGTCTCGATGGGGCACATGCGGCCGTAGTGGGTGTAGTGCACGTCCCGCACCTCGAAGGAGGCCCGGTCCCGGGACAGGCCGCCGGGGCCCAGGGCGGACAGACGCCGCTTGTGGGTCAGCTCGGACAGGGGGTTGGTCTGGTCCATGAACTGGGAGAGGGGCGAAGAGCCGAAGAACTCTTTGATGGCGGCCACCACAGGCCGGATGTTGATCAGGCTGTGGGGGGTCAGGGCGTCCAGATCCTGGGCCTGCAGGGTCATGCGCTCCCGGATGACACGCTCCAGGCGAGAGAAGCCGATGCGGAACTGGTTCTGCAGCAGCTCGCCCACGCAGCGGATGCGCCGGTTGCCCAGGTGATCGATGTCGTCGGTCTTGCCCAGGCCCACGGCCAGGCAGTTCATATAGTTGATGGAGGCGAAGATGTCGTCCACCGTGATGTGGTTGGGGATCAGGTCGGCCTTTCTGGCCCGCAGGGCGGCCTTCAGGTCGTCCTCGCTGTCGGCGTTCTCCAGGATGTCGGAGAGCACCCGGTAGCACACCCGCTCGTTGATGCCGCACTCTTCCTTGGCGTCGAAGTCCACGTACTTCTGGATATCCACCATGCCGTTGGAGATGATCTTGACCTCTTTCTCCCCCACGGTGACGATGGCTTCCATCACGCCGGCGTCGTCCAGGCGCTCCGCCAGCTCCCGGGTGACGGTGGTGCCGGCCTCGGCCAGCAGTTCCCCGGTGGAGGGGTCGGCGATGGGCTGGGCCAGGGTCTGGCCGGTAAGACGGCCCTCCAGGCGCAGCTTCTTATTGTACTTATAGCGGCCCACCCGGGACAGGTCGTACCGGCGGGGGTCGAAGAACAGGCCATTGATGTGGGCCTGGGCGCTCTCGATGGTGGGAGGCTCGCTGGGGCGCAGCTTGCGGTACAGCTCGAACAAGGCCTCTTCCATGGTCTTGCAGGTGTCCTTCTCGATGGTGGCCCGCATCCTGTCGTCGTCGCCGAAGAAGTCCAGGATCTGCTGGTCGGTGCCCAGCCCCAGGCAGCGGATGAACACCGTCACCGGGATCTTCCTGTTCTTGTCGATGCGCACGTAGAACACGTCGTTGACGTCGTTCTCATACTCCAGCCAGGCGCCCCGGTTGGGGATGATGGTGGAGGAGAACAGCTCCTTGCCGGAGCGGTCGTAGTCCATCTTGAAGTACACGCCGGGGGAGCGGACCAGCTGGGAGACGATGACGCGCTCGGCGCCGTTGATGACGAAGGTGCCGCTTTCGGTCATCAGGGGGAAGTCGCCCATGAACACCTCGGACTCCTTGATCTCCCCGGTCTCCTTGTTGAGCAGGCGGGCCGTGACCCGGAGCGCGGCGGCGTAAGTGGCGTCTCTCTCCTTACACTCGGGCACGCTGAAATTGGGCTTGTCATCGAGCTTGTAATCCACGAAATCCAGCACCAGGTTGTTGTTGAAGTCCGTGATGCCAGACACGTCCTGGAAGACCTCTTTCAGGCCCTCGTTCAGGAACCACTCGTAGGAGTTTTTCTGGATCTCGATGAGGTTGGGCATTTTCAGCACTTCCTCGATCTTGGAAAAGCTCATCCGGGTATTCTTGCCCAATTGAACCGGTTTCACATTCACCATTGGCTCAACCACTCCATTCTTTTAGTTTGGGCGAGGCCGTTCCGGAACGGCCCCGCGGGACCCTGGCGGGAAAGCTCCCCGCCCTTTGACGCGGCGTCTGCAGGTATCATCTTGAATAAAAAACCGCTTTTTTCAAAGAAGCCACTTGATTATTTTGAGACCATGTGCTATACTTTGTCTAAAGCAGTGAAGCGATACCTATCCATATTGATGCAGTATATAATATTATATCACATTTTCGCCTTTGTCAAGGGCCTTTTTCTCTTTTTTTCCGCCTTGGGCGGATATTTTTTTGCCCTTTTCTCCCCCGGGGGCCTTCCCCGGCTTTTTTCTTTTTTAAAACTTTCCCTTTCCCCTCAAAACAAAATGAGCGGGAGGCTGGCTTTCCCCAGTCTCCCGCTTTTTATACCGGCGGATGTTCTTTCACTTGTCCTCTTCCGTGCCGCAGGCGCAGGGCTCCTCCTCGCAGATCATCTGGAAGGTATACGAGTCCAGCTCCCGGCGGACGTCCTCCGAGATCTTCTCATAGATCTTGTGGAGCTTGCAGTGGGCCCGGCCGCAGCTGTACTCCTCCTTCTGGCAGCGGGAGAGCATGTACTCCCCCTCCACCGACTCGATGACTTCCCGCAGGGTGATCTCCCCGGCGGGGCGGCTCAGGCTGTAGCCGCCCTTGGCCCCTTTAAAAGAGCACACCATGCCCTGGGCCACCAGCCCCCGCAGGATCTTCAGGCAAAAGCGCAGGGGCACGTCCATGGCTTCCGAGATGGTCCTGGCGTCCCAGCGCCCCGGGTGCCTGGTGAGATATTCCACGATGCGCACGGCGTAGTCCGCTTCCAAGGTCATGACCACAGTTGTCTCTCCCCTCTCTTACCAGTCTCTCATCCGCCGGCGCTCAGTCCAAAAAGTCCTTGAGCTTCTTGCTGCGGCTGGGATGGCGCAGCTTCCGCAAGGCCTTGGCCTCGATCTGCCGGATGCGCTCTCGGGTGACGTTGAACTCCTTGCCCACCTCTTCCAGGGTGCGGGAGCGGCCGTCCTCCAGGCCGAAGCGCAGGCGCAGCACCTTCTCCTCCCGGGGGGTCAGGGAGTCCAGCACACTGCCCAGGGTCTCTTTCAGCAGGGTGTGAGAGGCGGCGTCCGCCGGGGCAGGGGCGTCGTCGTCGGGGATGAAGTCCCCCAGGTGGCTGTCCTCCTCCTCACCGATGGGGGTCTCCAGGGACACAGGCTCCTGGGCCACCCGCATGATCTCCCGGACCTTCTCCACAGGCATCTCCAGCTCGTCGGCGATCTCCTCGGCGCTGGGCTCCCGGCCGTTGGCGTGGAGCAGCTGGGAGGAGACCTTTTTCACCTTGTTGATGGTCTCCACCATGTGCACCGGGATACGGATGGTGCGGGCCTGGTCGGCGATGGCCCTGGTGATGGCCTGGCGGATCCACCAGGTGGCGTAGGTGGAAAACTTGAAGCCCTTGGTGTAGTCGAACTTCTCCACGGCCTTTATAAGGCCCAGGTTGCCCTCCTGGATCAGATCGAGGAACTGCATCCCACGGCCTAAGTACCGCTTGGCGATGCTCACCACCAGGCGGAGGTTCGCCTCGGACAGTCTCTTCTTGGCGGCCTCGTCCCCGTTGGAGATGCGCACCGCCAGGTCCACTTCCTCATCGGGGGTGAGCAGGGGCACCCTGCCAATCTCCTTCAGGTACACCTTCACCGGGTCGTCGATGGCCACGCCGTCGGCCCCCATGCCGGGGTCCAGCTCGTCGGCGCCCTCCACCTTGGCCAGTTCCGCCTCGTCGATATGCAGGTCGTCCCCAAAATCCTCTACAATCTCCACCCCCTGGCTCTCCAGGGTGTCGTAGAATTTTTCCACGTGCTCCGGGTCGAAATCCAGTTCCCCCAAAGCATCCAAGATCTCCTTGGTGCTCAGGTGGCCCTTGCTCTTTCCCAGTTCGATCAGGTCACGGATTACCGTCTTCTTATCGGGCTGCGCGCTCATTGCGTACCATTCCTTTCTTCACTGCTGGCCGTGGTCCGGCCGGCTCCCAGTTTGTTTTCTCTGCCGCAGGGTCTCCAGGTATTGTTTCAGTTCCTCTTCCGAGGCCTCCCGGATCCGCTTGGGGTCCCGGAACCCTCCTTCGCTGCGCAGGATCCTGCCGTACTCCTCCACGTCCGCCTGGGTGGGAGGAGCCTCCCTCCGCTGGGCCAGGATCCTGGCGAACTCCGACAGCTCATCCTGGGTCAGCCCCTCGGAAAGATCTCCCAGAGTCACTTCTCCCTGCCTAGTCTTGCCCAGCAAGATCTGATATAATCTGCGGTTAAAGCCGGTGACGAACTTTTCCGGGGGAAGGTCTCTCTCCAATGCCTCGCACCGGTCCTGGTGGAGGAACAGGTAGCACAGCACCCCTTCCTCCGCTAGGGCGGCCCGCATGTGGGACTTGGCCTCCGGGTTTCTGGTGCCCTTTACCTCCGCCACTTCCGACTGGCTCTTCACCAGCTGTTTTCGCTCTTTGTTCCGCTCCCGCTGGGAGAGCCGCTGGGCGGTGTCCAGAATGCTTTCCTTTCCCACCCCGGTCTCCTGGGAGAGCTTCCCGGCGTACACGTCCCGCTCCATCTTGTCCCACAGCCGGCACAGCACCTGTTC
This sequence comes from Candidatus Acutalibacter pullistercoris, assembly GCA_019115285.1. Taxonomy (GTDB): domain Bacteria; phylum Bacillota; class Clostridia; order Oscillospirales; family Acutalibacteraceae; genus Acutalibacter; species Acutalibacter pullistercoris. Next base: position 15,739 of record DXDU01000057.1, on the reverse strand, counting down.
TGTGGCCTCTTTCAAATAGCGGGTCTTGCCGTCTTCCGTCTCCAGGTCATACTTCTGCCGGATGCCTGCCAGGCGGTACTCCACGTCGTTCCCCCCGGCCTCCAGCAGCTGTTTAAAGCGGGCGGGGCCGTCCTTCCCGTAGTTGCGCATGAACTCGTCCGGGTCTTTCCCCCCCGGCACCGTGATTACCCGCACCCGCAGGCCCGTCTCCTTCAGGATGGGGATGGCCCGCTGGGTGGCCCGCTGCCCCGCCTCGTCCGAGTCGTAACAGATCACCGCCTCGTCGGCGTAGCGCTTGATGATCCGGGCCTGCTCCTCTGTCAGGGAGGTGCCCAGGGAGGCGATGGCGTTGGTAAACCCCGCCCGGTGCAGGGCGATGACGTCCATGTACCCCTCCGCCAGAATCAGCTGCCGGGAACCGGCGTCCTTGGCGAAGTTCATGGCGAACAGGCCGCTGCTCTTGTGGTACACCGGGGTGTCCGAGGTGTTGATGTACTTGGGCTTCTCGTCGGTGAGGATCCGCCCGCCGAAGGCCACCACGTTCCCCCGCAGGTCCAGGATGGGGAACATGGCCCGTGCCCGGTACCGGTCGTAGGGGTAGCCCTTTTTGGAGAGCCGGGCCATGTCCGCCTGGAGCATCTCCTCCTGGGTGTAGCCCTTGGACTTCAGGTGGTTCACCAGGGCGAAGGCCGAGTCCGGGGCGTAGCCCAGGCCGAAGTGCTGGATGGTCTTGTTGTCCAGCCCCCGGCGGCGGAAGTAGTCCAGCCCCGGTTTGCCCTCCGGGGTGGAGAGCATCTTGTAGTAGAACCTGGCGGACTCCCGGTTGATCTCTAAAATGCGGGTGCGCAGCCTGGACATGCTGTCGTCCACCCCGTCCTCGGGAACGGCCATCCCAGCCCGCTGGGCCAGCCACCGCACGGCCTCGGGGAAGTCCAGGTTCTCCACCCCCATGACGAAGGAGATCACGTCTCCCCCCTTGTTGCAGCCGAAGCAGTAGTAAGAGTTGCTCCCCGGGTAGATGTTGAAGGACCCGGTCTTCTCGTTGTGAAAGGGGCACAGGCCCACCAGGTTCTTCCCCCGGCGCTTTAAGTTCACATAGGCGGAGGCGATGTCCTCGATGGGACTGCGGGCCTCCAGCTCCCGCAAAAATTCTGGGGGGAACGCCATGGCGCACCTCCTTTCCCCCTGGGTCTTTCCCTGCGGTCAGCAGGTTACAGCCCCAAATTCCAGGCCTTGGGGATAAACAGCTCCTGGTAGCAGGCTACGGCGTAGTGGTCGGTCATCCCGGCCACATAGTCGCAGGAGGCCACCTCGGGGCCCTCTTCCCGGACGATCTTCTGCATGTAGTCCGGCAGGTACTTGGGGTCTTTAAAGTGCAGGTACAGGCTGTGGATGATGTGGGGCACCTTCCGCTCCTCTTTTTTGGCGTACTCGTTTAAGTACACAGCCTGGTACATAAAGTCGTTGAGCTCGTCGAACAGTTCCAAAGTCTCCGGGTCCATGGCGATCACGCCCTCCCGGCTGTTCTCCACCACCGCCTGGATCAAAGCGGTGATCCGCTTTGTCTTGGAGTCCCCCAGGGCGCTGGTGATCTTTTGGGGGATGTCCTCCTCCCGGAGCACCCCGGCCCGGATGGCGTCGTCTATGTCGTGGTTGATGTAGGCGATCTTGTCCGCCCACCGGACGATGCGGCCCTCGGCGGTCTCCGCCTCCATGCCGGAGGTGTGGCACAGGATGCCGTTTTTCACCTCCCAGGTCAGGTTCAGCCCCTGGCCGTCCTTTTCCAGCTTGTCCACCACCCGCACGCTCTGCTCGTAGTGGCGGAAGCCCTGGGGCAGCAGGGCGTTTAAAGCCCGCTCCCCGGCGTGGCCGAAGGGGGTGTGCCCCAGGTCGTGGGCCAGGGCCACGGCCTCGGTCAGATCCTCGTTGAGCCGCAACGCCCTGGCGATGGTCCTGGCGATCTGGGCCACCTCCAGAGTGTGGGTCAGCCGGGTCCTGTAGTGGTCCCCCTCGGGGGAGAGGAACACCTGGGTCTTGTGCTTCAGTCTGCGAAAGGACTTGCAGTGGATCACCCGGTCCCGGTCCCTCTGGTAGGGGGTGCGCATCTGGCACTCCTCCTCCGGGCGGGCCCTGCCTTTCGTCTGGGCGGAACGGGCAGCCCAAGGGGCCAACATCTGCTCTTCCAGCCGCTGGGTCTCTTCTCTCACTGTCATACGCCGCCATCCTCTCCGGCCTGCAGGCCATTTGTCTGCCTGTACTATACGCATTTCCCCCGGATCATACTTTTTTCTCCCGCCATTTTTCCAAAGAAAAAATCACAGGGCCTCACTCCAGGTCGAAGGGATAGAAAGCCTGGCCCTGTTCCACCAGGGAGAACCGGCCCCTGCTCAGGTCCGCCAGCTTTTTGGAAAGGGCCGGCAGGTCCGCCGGGTCCAGGTGGAAGGAGAGGGTGACGTTCTCCAGGAACTGGGTGTCGTCCACCACCCCGCCGCACTCGGGGATGAGCCCGGCGGCCTTGCCGTAAAAGCCGTAGTCGCAGGGCAGCTCCAAGAGCAGGCACTCCCGCATCACGATCTTCCCGGCGGCCTGCAGGCCGATGGTGGCGGTGTGGGAGTAGGCCCGGATCAGCCCCCCGCCCCCCAGCAGGATGCCCCCGAAGTACCGGGTGGCCACCAACGCCACGTCCACCAGGCCCGCTTTTTTCATGGTCTCGATCACCGGGATGCCCGCGGTGCCCTGGGGCTCCCCGTCGTCGGAGAAGCGCTGCACCCCGCTGTCCCGGAGAATGTAGGCGTACACGTTGTGGGAGGCGTCCCAGTACTGGGACTTGACCTGGGCGATGAACGCCAGGGCTTCCTCCTCTGTCTTCACCGGACGGCAGGTGCCGATGAACCGGGACTTCTTCTCCACGAACTCTGCCCTGCCCAGGTCTCTCACGGTGCGGTACTCCATGGTGTCCTCCTTGTCTCTCGAAGGTAAAAAAGGGAGCGGTGCGAAGCGCACCGCCCTCGTTTCCGATCCTAAATTGGGAACACAAGCCGAAGCTTATTTCTTGTCCGTCATGCCGTAGCGCTTCTTGAACATATCCACGCGGCCGCTGGTGTCCACCAGCTTCTGCTTGCCCGTGAAGAAGGGATGGCATTTGGAACATATTTCGACTCTGATATCCTTTTTCGTGGAGCGGGTGTGGATCACGTTGCCGCAGGCACAGGTGATCGTAGCCTCCTGGTAGTCGGGATGTATATTCTGCTTCATCTCTGCATTTCACCTCTTCCCAAAGAAAGTCTAAAATTTCGCGTCATCTAGTTTACCACAGCCTTCCCGAAAAAGCAAGAGGCCAGGCGAAAAAATCCCCGGCTGGAAAAACTTTCCCCCTCACTGGCTCTCCAGGTAGCTGAGGTACTCCTCCAGGCACATGGACCGCTGCTGCATGGCCGCCGCGGCGGCGCTGCCCACGTAGCGGATCACCGTGGGGTCGTAGGCGCAGCCGGTAACGCTGTCCTTCCCCTCCGGGTAGCGGAAGATAAACCCGTACTTGCCCAGGTTGCTCCGCAGCCAGGAGTAGGTCTTGGACTTCTCGAAACTCTCCGCGTCCCCTGTGGCCTGCACCCGCAAACACATCCCGGTCTGGAAGTCGCTCTCCCCCGCCTCGGGCACCTGGGCCTTGGCCTCCACCCGGGCCATCACCGCGGTGAGCCCTTCCTCCTCCATGAGCTGGTCCACCTTTTCCTCGAACCGGCGCTCCTGCTCCCCGTAGGACACATAGCCCTCCTCGAAGGTGAGCACCAGGCCGTCCTCCCGGGCGGCGGCGGCAAGCAGCGTCACCGCGTCGGCGATGCGGGCGTCCACCTGCACCCCCTCCACCTCTTCCAGCTGGGGCACCACGTCCGCCCCCGCCGGCTGGCTCTCGTTGATGACGAACAGGTTCACCTCGTCGCCGTACACCGGCAGGCCCATGTCGTCGTACACCGGCAGGGCGGGCTCTTCCTCCGCCTGGGAGAGGGAACTCTCCTGGCTGCTGGCCCCGTCCACCTGGAACTCCCTGTGGAAAAAGGGCACCAGGTAGAACCACACCGCCAGCAGCGCCGCCAGGGCCCCCAGGGTCACCAGCAGGGCGACCACCACCCGCATCCCCAGCCGCAGCCGCCTGGCGGAGCGCTCCGCCAGCTGTTTGTCCCGGGAAATAAACAGGTTGTGCCCCGCCGGTCCCAGGTCCAGCCGGTGGTCTGTGTGTTTTACGATCAGGGGCTTGTTCCGCCGGCCCATGACCCCGCCTCCTTCTCTTTGCGTAGGCTCTTATTATACCACACTCCCGGGGGGAATGGAAACGCCCCTTCAGAAAAATTCCTGTCGCCCGCCCCGCCGCTTTTGGGAAAGTCCCACACAAAAAAGAGCCCCTCACCGGGAGCTCTTTTTCCCTTCACGATTTTTGGGGAGCGTCCTCCAGCCGCCCCAGGGACCGGGGCTCCACCGTCCGGCGGATGGCGTACTCCCCCAGCTCCCCGTCCTCCCGGGCGGCCAGGCGGCCCAGCCACAGCACCACCCGGCTGTCGGACAGCAGCCCCAGGTCCCGGAGGAGCTCTTCCGGGTCCGGGGTCTCAGAGAGCCGCAGCTCCGCCCGGCCCCCCGGGTAGAAAAAGAGCTTCAGCTTCCGCCCGTTGGAGTGCTCCACAAAGGGCAGCAGCACCTTGAGCACCTGGTTGCCGTCCTCGTCCTTGGCAAAGCAGGCGCTGGCGGCCACCAGGTAGCTCTCCCGGTTCACCGTGACGGTGGCGTACTGGGGCTCTCCCCCAAAGCTCAGGGGGATGTGATTCTTCTCCTCCCCCTCCTCCACGGTCATCACAAAGCCCTGGGCCGTCTCCGAAAAGGAGATCCGCTGGATGCCGGTGGAGTAGTTCCCCTGGAGCAGCTGGGTGAACAGGGGCAGCAGCCGGGAGCCGGCGGGCTCCAGAGAAAAGGACCGGCCGGAAAGCTCCCGGCACGGGGCGGGGAGCCTGTTCCGCCCAGGCCACAGCCTTCTGGGCCTGGCGGGAGGGAAGGTGCCCTGCAGGTTCCTGGCGGAGGCCTCAAACCGGCGCAGCTCCCCCAAGGCCCGGGGCTGGGGCGGCAGGGGGCCGTCCGGGGCGAAGTCCTTCCCAGCGAAGTACCGGTCCACTAAGGAGATGATGGTGGAGTTTTTAAACAGGCAGTCGTTGCCCCCGGTGGTGACCACCACCATGTCCGCGTCGGGCAGGACGATGATATTCTGCCCCAGCATGCCGTTGAACAGGAAGGACCCGGGCCGCTTGCCCATCCACACCTGGAAGCCGTAGCCCTGCTCCCCCATGTTGTCCGGGGTGTCCACCTGCTTTCGGGTCATCTCCCGCAAAAACGCCTCCGACACCAGCTGCCGGCCGTTCCACCGGCCCTTTTGCAGCAGCAGCTGGCCGATCTTCGCCATGTCCTCGGGGCACAGGTACAGGCCCCAGCCCCCTTTCTCAATGCCCCTGGGGCAGGTCTCCCAGTGGACCCTGCCAAAGCCCAGGGGCACAAAGAGCCTGGGCCGCAGGTATTGGGCCAGCCCCTGGCCGGTACGCTCCCGGACAATGGCGGAGAGCAGGTAGCTGTTCATGCTGTTGTAGGAAAACTCCGTCCCCGGCTCGAACCGCACCCCGGACTCGAAGTAGCACTTCACCCAGTCCTCCTCGGTGACGGCCCCCACCTCGTCGAAGTCCACCCCGCTGGTCATGGTCAGCAGGTGGCGCACCGTCAGGCTGCGGAACCGCCGGTAGCTCACCGGGTTGAGCCGGGGGGACAGCCGCCCGGGAAAGATGTCGCAGAGCTTCTCGTCCAAAGAGAGCTTGCCGCTGTCCGCCAGCATGCCGATGGCCAGGGCGGTGATGCCCTTGCACAGGGAGTGGGTCACGTGCCACACGTCCCCCCGGTAGGGGGAGAAAGAGCACTCCGCCGCCACCTGCCCGTGGCGCAGCACCAGCAGGGTGTGGGGGTTGATGGTGGGATGGGCCTGGGCCTCCCGGAAAAACCCCAGCAGCCGGGCGGAGGAAAGCCCCAGGCTCTCCGGGTCCCCCCGGGGAAGCTTGGTGCCGGTGTAGCCCAGGGCCCGGCGGTACCGGGCCTTCTGGGGGCGGTACCGCCCGCTGCCGATGTGCCGCTTCCTCTGTACGATGTCTTTCAGCAGGACCATGGCCCGCCGCTTGGTGCGCAGCCCCATAACGCCGCCTCCTTGCCCATTGGGATTTTATGGAAGAAGGAGACCCCCGGGAAAGCGCGCTTTCGAAGGGATCTCCTCTCTGCCGGAAAACCGGCTCTTTTTTGTTATTTCGCCTCGAAGTAAGCCTTAAAGGCCTGGAAAGTGGCGTACACGTCCAGCTTGGACACCACCTCGAAGGGGGCGTGCATGGAGAGCACCGGCACCCCCACGTCGATGACGTCGGCGTTCAGGCGGGAGATGTCCAGGGCCACGGTGCCGCCGCCGCCCTGATCCACCTTGCCCAGCTCGCCAATCTGCCACAGCACCTGGTGCTCGTCGAAGAGCCGCCGCACCCAGCCCAGGAACTCGGCGGAGGCGTCGTTGGAGCCGCCCTTGCCCCGGGAGCCGGTGTACTTGGCCACACCCACGCCACGGTTCAGGTAGCAGGAGTTCCCCGCCTCATAGGCGGAGGCGTAGTTGGGGTCGTAGGCGGCGGTGACGTCGGCGGACAGGCAGTTGGACTTGGACCACACGTGCCGGGCCTCCAGGCCCTCGGCGGCGGCCAGGTCGGCCACAAAGTACCGCAGGTATTCAGAGCACAGGCCGGTGTTGCCGATGCTGCCCACCTCTTCCTTGTCCGCCAGCACGGTGACGGCGGTGTGGTCGGGGGTCTTGCACTGGAAGATGGCCTCCAGGGCGGGGTAGGCGCACACCCGGTCGTCGTGGCCGTAGGCGCCGATCATGCTCCGGTCAAAGCCGATGTCCACGGCCTTGAAGGCGGGGACAAAGGAGATCTCCGCGGAGATCAGATCGCTCTCCACAATGTCGTACTGCTCGTGGAGGATGTTCATCACGTTGAGCTTGAAGAGCTGCTCGCCCTGGGCGTTCTCCAGGGGCAGGCTGCCCACCAGGATGTTCAGGTCCTCCCCGGTGAAGGCCTCGCTCATGGTCTTGGCCATCTGGTCCTTGCCCAGGTGGGGCAGGATGTCGGTGATGGTGAACTGGGGATCCCCTTCCCGCTCGCCCACGTTTACGGTGATCTCCGTGCCGTCCTTGCGCACGATCTTCCCGTGCATGGACAGGGGGATGGCCACCCACTGGAACTTCTTGATGCCCCCGTAGTAGTGGGTCTTCAGCAGGGCCTGCTCGCTGGCCTCGTAGAGGGGGATGGGCTTTAAGTCAATGCGGGGGTTGTCGATGTGGGCGGCGGCGATGCGCACGCCCTCCTTGCAACCCTTCTTGCCGATGACCGCCAAACACATGGCCTTGCCCCGGTTGTTGTAGTACACCCGGTCCCCGGCCTTGTACTTCTTCTGGGGGTCAAAGGGGACGAAGCCCGCCTTCTCGGCGGCCTCCACCGCCCAGGTAACGCTCTCCCGCTCGGTCTTGGCCCGGTTCAAAAACTCCTTGTAGCCCTCGGCGAACCGCTGGGCCTTCTTCATCTCTTTGGGGCCCACCTTCTCCGCGCCGTGGGTCTTGTCGTTGAGCAATTCTTCCGCCAGTTTTTTGGCGTCGATCTTCTCTTCGTTCTTCGCCATGATAGCGCCTCCTCGCGTGTTGCTTTCTTGTGTCACAGCCCCCGGGGAGCGGGAGCCGTTCCTGCTTAAATCCTTCCTGCCATACTGTACCACGCCGGCGGGGAAAAATCAACTATGCTTCTCCCTGCTGCCCGTAGAGCCTGCGGTACACGTCCCGGGCCTTCTTCACCCGGTCCACATAGGCCTCCGTCTCCGGGTAGGGGATGGTGTGCAGCGTCTCCCCGTCGTGGGAGTACTCCCCGCTCTGCAGCCAGCCGTCCACGCTGCCCATGCCTGCGTTGTAGGCGGCCAGGGCCACCTCCAGGCTGCCGTACTGGTCCAGCAGCAGCCGGAGCAGGGCACAGCCGCAGTGGAGGTTAGCCGCCGGGTCGTAAATGTCACCTGTCCCCTCCTCCGGGGGGTAGAGGGAGGCGATCCAGTCGAAGGTCTCCTGGGTCAGCTGCATCAAGCCGTGGGCCCCGGCGTGGGACTGGGCGTCCTCGTCAAAGCCGCTCTCCGCCTTGATCACCCCGTAGACCAGCTCCTCCTCCAGGCCGAACTCCGCCGCCTCCCGCTGGACCAGGTCCCGGTAGGGCCTGGGGTACAGGAGCTTCATGCCCTCTTCCACCAGCCTGGGCCCGAAGGCCACAGCCGCCAGGGCCAGCACTCCCACCAGGAGCAGCCCTGCCGCGCAACCTCTTCTCATAGGCAACGCTCCTCTTCCCCGGGGAGCCAGTCCTCCAGCAGGGGGGCCACCAGCGCCTCCAGGCCCCTGCCCTCCCGGGTGTCCACCACGCTGTCCGCCCGCTGGGTGTAAAAGCTCTCCGGCTTCTGGGCGCCCATGCGCAGCCGGGCGGCCTCCTCCGAAAGGCCGTCCCGCTTCCTGATCCGCTCCAACCGCACTTCCTCCGGGGCGGTTACCGCCAGGATCCTGGCGCAGCTGTCGTCCAGCCCCGCCTCAAAGAGGGTGGGGGCGTCCAGCACCACCGCCAGGGCGCCCTGGTCCTCCGCCTGCCGGCGAAGCTCCAGCAGCCGCCGCGCAATCCTGGGGAAGGTGATGTCCCCCAATACCTTTCTCCCCTCCGGGGTGGCGAAGGCCCGCCGGGCCAGAAGGGCCCGGTCCAGAACGCCCCCGGCGGCCACGTCCGCCCCGAAGGCGGCCTGCAGCTCTTTCAGGCAGTCCCCGTCGTAGACCTGGGGGTCCCGGGTCAGGGCGTCGCAGTCGATGACGGCGCAGCCCCGCTGCTGCAGCAGCTTCCCCACCGTGGACTTCCCCGCCCCGGTGGGGCCCACCAGGCCCACGGTCAGGGCCTTTCTGGGCCGGAGGATCTGGAACCCCGCCGCCCGGATCAGCCGGTTGTACACCGCCAGGCCCACCCCCCGCTTCTGGGGCATCCGGGCGAACACGGTCCTGGCCCCGATCTCGTCCAAATGGTGGAGGCTGGTAAACAGCATGTGGGCCTGTTTTTCGTGGTCGTACCGGCTGCCGTAGCTGACGAAGGGCACAGTCAGCCGGTCCCCGTCCTCGTCGTAGCACAGGGCGAAGGCCTCCGGCTGCTGGTTTACATAATTTCTGTAATCCTCCGGGGAGGCGTCCAAAATCACCACGTTGGCCTGGGGGGCGTAGTGTTTGTACTTCATGCCAGGGGAGGCCGCTTTCGCCCCCTCCTCCAGCCGGTGGACCACCGCCGGATCCACCTCCACCTCCCCCAGCACTTCCCGGAGCTGTCCCACCGTCACGCCGCCGGGGCGCAGCACCCGGGGGGTGCCCTCCGCCAGGGTGAGCACGGTGGACTCCACCCCCACGGCGCAGTCGCCCCCGTCCAGCAGGGCGTCCACCCGGCCGGTCAGGTCCTCCCGCACATGGGCGAAGGTGGTGGGGCTGGGCTTGCCGGACAAGTTGGCGGAGGGGGCCGCCAGGGGCAGCCCCGCCTCCCGGATCACCGCCTGGGCCACCGGGTGAGCGGGAAACCGCACCGCCACCGTGTCCAGGCCCCCGCTGGTCTCCCTGGGCACCAGGTCGGACTTTTTCAGGATGATGGTCAAAGGCCCGGGCCAGAAGGCGGCGGCCAGCTTCTTGGCGCTCTCTGGCAGCTGGCGCACCAGGGGCGGCAGCTGGGAGAGGTCGCAGATGTGGACGATGAGGGGATTGTCCGAGGGCCTGCCCTTGGCCTGGTAAATGGCCTTCACCGCCGCCCCGTCCAGGGCGTTGGCGGCCAGGCCGTACACCGTCTCGGTGGGGATGGCCACCAGGCCCCCCCGGCGCAGGATCTCCCCGGCGGTCTTCACGTCCTGGGGGCTGTCTCCCCGCAGGAGGATGGTATGCTTTTCCAGCCGATCCATAGTGGTCACCCCGCCTTTCTCCTCATGCCTGGGCCTCCAGCTGGCTGGCCCGGTCCGCGGCGATGAGGCTGTCGATAATCTCGTCCAGGTCCCCGGCTAAGACCTCCTCCAGCTTGTAGAGGGTCAAGCCGATGCGGTGGTCCGTCACCCGGGACTGGGGGAAGTTGTAGGTCCTGATCCGCTGGGAGCGGTCGCCGCTGCCCACCTGGCTTTTCCGCTCCTGGGCCAGCTGGGCGTCGGCCTTGCTCTGTTCCTGGTCCAAGAGCCTGGCCCGCAGGACCTTCAGGGCCTTCTCCTTGTTTTTGTACTGGCTGCGCTCGTCCTGGCACTCCACCACCATGCCCGTGGGCAGGTGGGTGACCCGGATGGCGGAGGAGGTCTTGTTGATGTGCTGGCCCCCTGCCCCGCTGGAGCGGAAGGTGTCGATCTGCAGGTCTTTGGGGTCGATGTGCACCTCCACCTCCTCCGCCTCGGGCAGCACGGCCACGGTGGCGGCGGAGGTGTGGATGCGCCCCTGGGTCTCCGTCTCCGGCACCCGCTGCACCCGGTGGGCACCGCTCTCGTACTTCAGCCGGGACCAGGCCCCTTCCCCGTCGATGAGCACACTCACCTCTTTAAAGCCCCCCAGCTCCGTCTCGTTTAATCCCACAATCTCCGTGCGCCAGCCCCGGCGCTGGGCGTAGGCGGTGTACATCCGGTACAGGTCGTAGGCGAACAGGGCGGCCTCTTCCCCACCGGTGCCCCCCCGTATCTCCAAGATCACGTTCTTCTCGTCGTTGGGGTCTTTGGGCAGCAGCAGGAGCTTCAACTCCTCCTCCAAAGCCCGGCCCCTCTCTTCCCGCTCCCGGATCTCCTCCACCGCCAGCTCCCGCAGCTCTCTGTCCCCTTCGGACTCCAGCAGTTCCCTGGCCCCGGCCAGGTCCTGCTGGCACTGGCGCCAGGCCCGGTAGGCCTCCACAATGGGCTCCAGCTCCTTGTGCTCTTTCATCAGGGCGGCGAAGGCTTCCCGGTCCCCGGCGGTCTGGGGGTCGTAGAGCTTCAGGGTCAGCTCCTCGTACCGGTTCTCAAACACCTGTAGATTCTCAAACATGGTCCTCTGTCCTTTCCCGTGGGTTGTGTCTCTGGCAGGAAAGGGCGCTACCGCTCTCCAGGTTCCTCCCGCAGGATCTTCTTGATGTTCTTCTCGCACTTGTGCCGGGGAATCATCACTTCCCGGCCGCAGCTGTTGCAGCGGATTTTAAAATCCATCCCCGAGCGCAGCACGGTAAATTCCAGGCAGCCGCAGGGATGGGGCTTTTTCATGCGCAGCACATCGCCGACTCTCACGTCCACCGCCGGGACCTCCTCTCTGGCAAAACTGGTTCTATATTATACACCACTCCCGTGAGATTTGCAAACCCCCGGCCCCAGGTCCCTCCCTTCCCCCGAATCATACAAAAAACCAGCGGGACCGCGCGATCCCGCTGGCTTTCTCATTCAGTCTTACTCGTCGTCGGAGTCCGGGGCCCGCCTGGCGGCTGCCAGGGCCGCGTCGGCCCCCTGGAAGTTCACGTTGGCGGTGTAGCTTCCCGCCACCCAGCAGGAGTCCGCGCCGCTGCCGGAGACCGTCACGCTCACCGGCACTTCCACAATCCCCGTGGACTGGGCGTAGTTGGTCAGGTCCGCCTGCACCGACACCATGTCCCCGGTGATGTTCATCACCTGGGCTTCCGGCCCGATGAGGGTGACTTCCAAGGTCTGGGTGGTCACCTCCACCTCCCGCCCGGAGGGGGCGTTGGTGATCTGGATGTTCTCCTGGGGCACGGTGACAGTGGCCTCCCGGTAGCCGTTGAGGTTCACGGTGACCGTGGCCTGCTCCACCGCGGTGTTCCCCACGTTGCTCAGGTTCCGCACGCCGTTGGGCAGGGGAATCTCGCAGACGAAGGAGTTCTCCTCTCCCACCTGCAGGGTGCCGAAGTCGATGACCGTGCCCAGCTGTATCTCGCTGATGCCGTCCAAGACCTCTTTGGCCCCGGCGATATCAATCTGGGCGGGCTCGATGGTGATCCGGGAGCTGGAGAAGTTCTCAGGCTGGCGCAGGGTGTTCACCGTCAGGTCCACCGTCTTTCTGGACATGACGCTGATGGAGGCGTCCACCGTATCCACACTGAAGGACAGGTACAGCCGGTTGGCGTCGGCGGTGATCTCCTGGTTGTTGGCGTCGAACAGCCGCAGCCGGCAGGACAGAGTCTCCGAAGAGGTCAGGGGCTCGTCGATGGTGGAGCTGACCACCACCCGGGCCACCCGGTTCACCGAGGACTCGGGGCCGGAGATGACCACCGTGTCCTGGGAGAGCACCGGCGCGGCGGCGTAGTAGCCGCTGCCCGCGCTGTAGGTGATCTCCTGCTCGATATTGAAGGTGGCCTCCCGGTACCGGTCGTACTCCACGGTGACCTCCCCGGGGTTGACGTTGACGATCTCATAGTCCGCCTGGGCGGACTCCTTTGCCACCCGCACCGGCACGGACATGCGCTGCAGGGTGTTCCCCGTCACCTTGCTGGAGGAGGGGTTCAGGGTGATGGTGGCCTTAAAGTCGTCGGGGGTCAGCCTGGTGGTGATCAGGCTGTTGCCGTCCACCTCCACGTCCACCGTCTCGTAGTTGGAGTGGAACACCCGCAGCCCCCCGGCGTCGGCCTCGGAGGAGTACAGCACGGTGACGGGCACGTCGTAGACCATATAGGTGCCGGACTCCCCGCTGTACTGCTTGAGCACAAACCAGGCGATCACCGCCGTCACCAGGGAGAACACCAGCACGAAGGTGTTGTGGTAAAACAAGTTGTGCAGGTTGAGCTTGGATCTCTGCTCCGGCTCCTCGGGGGGCATGCGCTTGTCATCTCCCATGGTTGCCGCCTCCCTTCTTTCCGGTCAGGCCCAGCTTGCCCAAAATCCGCTTGCCGCTGGACTGGGAGCTCTCCGGGCTGCCGATGAGCAGCCGCTCCAGCTGGTCCGCCAGGGTGACCCGGGTGTAGTTCCTGGTCAGGTTCCCTCCCACGGCGATGGAGATCTGGGCGGTCTCCTCAGAGACCACCACCACCACGGCGTCGGAGTTCTCGCTCATGCCCAGGGCGGCCCGGTGCCGGGTGCCCAGCTCGGCGGAGACCCCGTCGTTGCTGGTCAGGGGCAGGATGCACCCCGCCGCGTAAATCCGGCCGTCCCGGAGGATCATGGCCCCGTCGTGAAGGGGGGCCTTATTGAAAAAGATGTTGCCGATGAGCTGGGCGGAGGCGTCCGCGTCCACCACCGTGCCCGTGGCCACGATCTCCCCCAGCTTCGTCTCCCGCTCAAAGACGATCAGGGCCCCCATGCGCAGCCGCTGGAGGATGGCGGTGCCGTCCACCACTTCCCCAATGGCTTTGCGGATGGCCAAGACCTCGGCCTCCCGGTCTTTGTTTCCTCCCACGGCAGTGGCCAGGGACTTGGCCACCTTGCTGTGGCCCACCTGCTCCAGGGCCTTGCGGATCTCCGGCTGGAACAGGATGACCACCACGATGATGGCCGACTGCACAAAGGCCCGTAGGATCTGGTTGAGCATGAGGAGGTTGGCGTAGTGGGACACTAAGAACAGCACCACCAGCAGGATGATGCCCTTGACCAGCTGCCCCGCCCTGGTGTCCCGCACCAGTTTGATAAGCTCGTAGAGAAGGAAGGTGACGATGAGCACGTCCACCGCGTCCCTCAGCTCGAACTGCCTGGCAAGGCCCAGCACCGTCTGTCCCGCCCGGGCTATGGACTCCAGCACAGCGTCCACGGCTGTCACTCCTTTCCTGGGTCTTCCCCAAAAGCTCGGAAAGCCGGGGCGCCACAGGCCCGGTCCTTCCGCCCATTTGGTTTTATTGTATCACAGACTTCCCCCAAAGAAAAGCCTTTTCTCCCCAGGGAGAAAAACTTTCCCCGGGAACAAAACCTCCCCCTGGCCCATACTATGTCCTAAGCCGGAGACGGCGGAAGAAAAACGAGGTGATCTCCCATGGGCAAGCCTTTCCTATTGGTGAGCTCTGTCACATACGCCATGAAGGGCCGGGACCTTCTCTCCAGCCGGGGGTTTCGTGCCTTTGTGGAGCGAATCCCCCGCACCGGGGACACGGGCTGCGGCTACGGGATCTACGTGCCCCGGGGGACGGAAGAGGCCCTGCGGGTCCTGGAGGAAAACGGCATCCGGGTGGTAAAACGGCTGGATCGGGAGGGAAGACCATGATCTATCTGGACAACAGCGCCACCACCTGGCCCAAGCCCGCCCAGGTCCGGGCCGCCGCGGCCCGGGGGCTTTCGGACCTGGGGGCGAACCCGGGGCGAGGGGGCTACCCCGCCAGCGCCCAGGCGGCCTGGGAGGTGTACCAGTGCCGGAAGAAGGCCGCGGCCCTGCTGGGGGCCCGGGGGCCCGAGCACGTGAGCTTCCAGCCCAGCTGCACCCAGGCGTTGAACCTGGTGCTCTTCTCCCAGCTGCAAAAAGGGGACCACGCGGTGGTCTCCGACCTGGAACACAACGCGGTAATGCGGCCACTAGCTGCGCTGGCCGCCCAGCGGGGGGTGACCTGGACGGCGGCCAAGACCGTTCCCGGGGACAACGACGCCACCCTGGAGCAGTTCCGCCAGGCCATGGGCCCCCGCACCAAACTGGTGGTGTGCACCGGAGCCTCCAACGTGTTTGGGATCAAGCTTCCCGTGGCCCGGCTGGCGGCCCTGTGCCACCAGTACGGGGCGAAGCTCTGCGTGGACGCCGCCCAGACCGCGGGCCTGGTCCCCATGAACGTGGAGGAAGAGGGCCTGGACTACCTGTGCTGCGCCGGCCACAAAGGGCTGTACGGCCCCATGGGGGTGGGGCTCCTCGTCCTGCGGGACCTGGAAGAGCCCCTCGCCCCCCTGCTCCGGGGCGGCACCGGGACCCAGTCCCGCAGCCTGGCCCAGCCGGAGGCCTCCCCCGAGCGGTACGAGAGCGGCACCCTCAACGTCCCGGGGATTCTGGGCCTCTCCGCCGGGCTGGACTTTGTCCGCCGCCAGGGGCCCGAGTCCCTCTGCCGCCGGGAGCTCTCCCTGCTGCGGGAGCTGTACCGCCAGCTGCAAGCCGTCCCCGGGGCGGTCCTCTACACCCCAGAGCCGGACCCCGCCTGGGCGGTGCCGGTGCTGGCCTTCAACTTGGAGGGCCTGCCCAGCGAGGAGACAGGGCGGCTGCTGGCCCAGCGGGGCTTCGCCCTGCGGTGCGGCCTGCACTGCGCCCCCCTGGCCCACGAGAAAATGGGCACCGCCCAGCAGGGAGCCGTGCGGGTCTCCCCCTCGGCCTTTACAAAGCCCTGGGAACTGGAATCCCTGGCCCGGGCCGTCCGCCGCATCGCCCCCTGACCGATTCAGGAGCGCCCCCCGGCGCTCCTTTTGCTTTATTCTTGTTCCGAGGAACCCTTCCCCTCCCCAAAAGGCCAGCGGGCGGGCTCCAGCCCGGTGAACAGCCCTCTCGCCCCGGCCCCGGCGAAGGGGCAAAGGAAAAGAGCGCCCCCGGCGCTCCCTTTCTTCTATTTCGAGATGGCCTTCCCCTTCCCAAAGGGCCAGCGGGCAGGCTCCAACCCGGTGAACAGCCCTCTCCCCCCGGCCCCGGCGAAGGGGCAAAGAAAAAGAGCGCCGCCCGGCGCTCCTTTTGCTTTATTCTTGTTCTGAGGAA
>DXDU01000056.1 GCA_019115285.1 Candidatus Acutalibacter pullistercoris | reverse complement strand
GCCCAGGGGCATTTTGATGTCCGTCATCTTGGCGGGGCAGGGGGTGATGAAAAAGCAGCCGATCCGCTCCAGGGGCAGGCCGGTCTTCTTGCGGGCCTCCTCCTTGGCCATGGCGGCGGCGGTCTCCATGGGGGATTTCAAAGGCAGCACGTGGTCGCACAGGTCCGGGAACCGCACCCGGATCAGCCGCACCACCGCAGGGCAGGCAGAGCTGATGGCGGGCAGCTTCAGCTTGCCGGCGGCCAGCAGCTTCCGGGTGGCCTCGCTGACCAGCTCCGCCGCCCGGGACACCTCGAACACGTCGTCGAAGCCCATCTCTTTCAGCCCGGTCAGCACGTAGTCGATGTCGTCCAGGTTGTTGAACTGGCCGTACAGGGACGGGGCGGGCAGGGCGATCTTGTAGGTGAAATCACTGAGCTCGGAGAGGCTCGAGAACTTGGCGCGTTTGGCGTGGTGGGGGCAGATGCGGATGCACTCCCCGCAGTCGATGCACCGCTCCGGGGCGATCACCGCCTTGCCCCCCTGGATGCGGATCGCCTCTGTGGGACAGCGCTTGATGCAGTTGGTGCAGCCCACACACCTCTCCTTGTTCAGTGTGACGGAATGGAAAAATTCAGTCACGGTCAGTACCTCCATCCGCGGGGCCAGGGCTCAGGCCCCGCCGCCGCTCAATCTCCTTTTTTCCCGGGGTAGACCACCATGCGCACCTTGGTGCCCTCCCCCACCACCGAGTCGATCTCCATCTCGTCGGTGTATTTTTTCATGTTGGGCAGGCCCATGCCGGCCCCAAAGCCCAGGGCGCGCACGTTGTCCGGGGCGGTGGACCACCCGGCCTGCATGGCCTGGTCCACGTCCTTAATCCCCGGGCCATGGTCCTGGAGCAGGATGTCCACACGGTCCGGGTCGATGTCCACCACGGCCTCCCCGCCCCCGGCGTGGATGACCATGTTGATCTCCCCTTCGTACATGGCGATGGACACCCGGCGGATGGCGTCGGGCTCGTAGCCCAGCTTTTTCAGCTTGTGTTTCACGTCGCCAGAGGCCTCCCCCGCCCGGGTGAAGTCGTCTCCGGGGACCTGATAGTCCAGATGCAGCATGCTCATTTGATGTCACACCCTCCCCGCAGTCCATTGGAGTACAAAAGCCCGCAAGCGGTGAACATCCGGTAGGGAGACTCCAGCACGGTGATCTCCTTCTGCCGGGCCAGGGCCACCACGTTGGGGTCCACCTTCTTCCCCCGGACGAAGACGATGCAGTGCATGTCCATCATCTCCGCGGTGCGCACCACCTGGGGGTTCATCAGGCCTGTCAGCAGCACGGACTGGTCCTTCACAAAGGCCAGCACGTCGCTCATCATGTCGCTGCCGCAGGCAGTCTTCACTTCCTCGTCCATGTTGGCCTCGTTGAGCACCTGACATTTCAGGATGTCCACAATGTCCCTAACTTTCATAGAAGTTCCTCCTGTAACAAATTGGCCCGCCTTCTCAGGGCATCCCGGGGACCGGCCCTCCGGCCGGTCCTCAACTAGGGGCATTATACCATATCCCCTAAAAGCCTGGCAAGTGGTGAAATCCTTTTGTGGCATTGTTGGGGCCGGTTTTTCCCCGTTCTTTGGAGGAATTTCCGATTTTTCCAGGTTTGCAGTTGCATTTGGGCACAACCAGCGCTATAATAGACAAAATCGCTTTACTCATTTAACGGGGTAAATACCGCTCTGGCAGGCAAGCCGCCAGAGCAAACATCACAACAGGAGGTCAGAACCATGCCACGAGTGTACAACTTTTCCGCCGGGCCTTCCATGCTGCCCGAACCCGTACTGAACAAGGCTGCCGCCGAGCTGCTGGACTACCAGGGCAGCGGCCAGTCCGTGATGGAGATGTCCCACCGCTCCAAGGTCTTTATGGGCATTTACGAAGAGGCCCAGGCCCTTTGGCGGGAAGTGATGGGAATCCCGGAGAACTACAAGGTGCTGTTCCTGCAGGGCGGCGCCTCCTCCCAGTTCGCCGCGGTCCCCATGAACCTGATGACCAAGTCCGGGAAAGCGGACTACGTGCTGTCCGGCCAGTTCTCCACCAAGGCCTACAAAGAGGCCGCCCGGTACGGCGACTGCAAGGTCGTGGCCTCCTCGAAAGACGACAACTTCTCCCACATCCCCGCTCTCGATCCCCAGGAGTTCCGCCCCGACGCGGACTACTTCCACATCTGCATGAACAACACCATCTACGGCACGGTGTGGAACACCCTGCCCGACACCGGCAGCGTGCCCCTGGTGGCGGACATCTCTTCCTGCATCCTGTCGAAGCCCATCGACGTGACCAAGTTCGGCCTGCTCTACGCCGGGGCCCAGAAGAACGTGGCCCCCGCGGGCCTCACCATCGTTATCGTTCGGGAGGACCTGCTGGGCGAGCCCATGGAATGCACCCCCACCATGTTCAACTACAAGGTGATGGCGGAGAACGACTCCATGTACAACACCCCGCCCTGCTGGCCCATCTACATGAGCAAGCTGGTGCTGGAGTGGATCAAGAACGACATCGGGGGCCTTGGGAAAATGGAGGAGCGCAACGTGCGCAAAGCCCAGCTCCTCTACGACTTCCTGGACCAGTCCAAGCTCTTTCAGGGCTGCGCCGAAAAGCAGGACCGTTCCATCATGAACGTGACCTTCGTCACCGGGGACAAGGACTTGGACGCCAAGTTCGTGGCGGAGAGCACCGCCGCCGGGTTCGTCAACCTGAAGGGCCACCGGAGCGTGGGCGGCATGCGGGCCTCCATCTACAACGCCATGCCCGAGGAAGGCATTCAGAAACTGGTGGACTTTATGGCCAAGTTCGAAGCGGAAAACAAGTGAGAAAGGATGAGTTCCATTGTATAAGGTACTGTGCCTGAATAAGATCAGCCCCATTGGCACCAAGCGGCTGGGAGAGAGCTACACCTTCTCCCCGGAGATGGAAAACCCCGACGGCATCCTGGTGCGCTCCGCCGCCATGCACGACATGGAGCTTCCGGAGAACCTGCTGGCCATCGCCAGAGCCGGCGCCGGGGTGAACAACATCCCTGTGCAGAAGTGCTCTGAGCAGGGCATCGTGGTGTTCAACACCCCGGGGGCCAATGCCAACGCCGTGAAGGAGCTGGTGCTCTGCGCCCTGTTCCTCACCTCCCGGAAGATCCCCGCCGCCATGGACTGGGTGAAGACCCTGAAGGGCCAGGGGGACCAGGTGAGCAAGCTGGTGGAAAAGGGCAAGAGCCAGTTCGCCGGCCCGGAGATCCAGGGCAAGGCCCTGGGCGTGGTGGGCCTGGGGGCCATCGGCATCCTGGTGGCCAACGCCGCGGTGCAGCTGGGCATGGAGGTCTACGGCTACGACCCCTTCCTGTCCGTGGACTCCGCCTGGCACCTGTCCAGCGGGGTGCGCCGGTCCCTGTCCCTGGAGGAGATCTACCAGAATTGTGACTACATCACCCTCCACCTGCCCCTGAACAACGACACCCGGGGGACCATCAACGCCGAGGCCATCGCCAAGATGAAGGACGGGGCCAGGATTTTGAACTTTGCCCGGGGCGAGCTGGTGGACGAGGCCGCCCTGGAGGAGGCCATGGCCTCCGGCAAGGTGGCGGCCTACGCCACGGACTTCCCCACCGACAGCCAGCTGGGCCGGGAGAACGTGGTGGCCCTGCCCCACCTGGGGGCCTCCACCCCCGAGAGCGAGGACAACTGCGCCGTCATGGCCGTGGACCAGCTGAAGGATTACCTGGAGAACGGCAACATCAAAAACTCCGTGAACCTCCCCGCCCTGTCCATGAGCCGGGAGCCCGGCACCCGGCGGATCTGCCTGATCCACAAGAACATCCCCAACACCATCGCCACCTTCACCACCACCTGCGGCGAGGCGGGGATCAACATCGAGAACATGCAGTCCAAGTCCCGGGGCGAGTACGCCTACACCGTGCTGGACGTCTCCGGCGACCTGACCCCCCAGGCCGTGGACTCCCTGAAGGCCCTGGCCATCAAAGTCCGGGTCATCGACTGACCCCCAGCCAAATACCGCGAAACGATCCCCGGGCCGCCGCCCGGGGACCTCTTTTTTGCTTATTGCTCCAAGGGTCCCTGGGAGTGGGAACCGCGGAGGCCCCCCACCCCAGCCAGGGCAATCCTGGCGGCCTCCCCGCTTGAGCAAAGAAAAATCCCCGGAACGCATCCGGGGACCTCTTTTTTGCTTATTGCTCCAAGGGTCCCCGGGAGCGGGGAACCGCAGGCCCCCACCCCGGCCAGGGCAATCCGGGCCGCCTCCCCGCCTGGGCAAAGAAAAATCCCCGGGCCGCATCCGGGGACCTCTTTTTTGCTTATTGCTCCAAGGGTTCCTGGGAGCGGGAACCGCAGGCCCCCCAACCCAGCCAGGGTAGTCCGGGAGGCCTCCCCGCCTGAGCACAAAAAATCCCCGGGCCGCCGCCCGGGGATTTCTTTTTACTACTCCAAGGTTACTACTCCAAGGGTTCCTGGGAGCGAGAACCGCAGGCCCCCCACCCCAGCCAGGGCAGTCAGGGCGGCCCCCCTGCCCAAGCACAGAAAAATCCCCGGAACGCATCCGGGGATCTTTTTCTCTTATTCTTCTTCCGAAGAGTCCTGGGGCTTGTCCTCAGGCTCCTCTTGGGCAGGGGGGGCCGCCTGGGGCTGCTCCTGGGGAGCAGGGGCGGACTGCTGGGGAGCGGCCTGGGCCTCCGGGGCGGCGGGCTGGGCCCAGGGACCGGGCTGCTGCCAGTTCTGGGGGGCGCCCTGGGGATAGGCGGGCTGCACCGGCGGGTAGAGCAGAGCGGTCATCAGCTCCCGGCAGCGGGACAGGACCAGGGCGGCCAGGATCATCAGGGCGGCGCCGGCCAGGGTGCCCAGGCCGCTGAAGAAGTTGAGGAACAGGTTCACCAGGCCCCCCAGGCCGCTGAGGCACCCCAGCACCATGAGCATACCGGTGAAGAACCGGGACAGCCTGTTGTCGGGCACGCCGGTGGTGGCAATAGCCTTCAGGCGGTTGATGGTCCGGATGGCGCTGATGAAGTAGGCCAGGGTCAGGCCCACCACCACCGCCGCCACGGCGAAGACGAAGATCACCAGGGCGACAATCACCCCTGCCCCGGCGCCCTCTACGGAAGACCCGTTATAGGTCACCTCCGTGCTGGGGGAGAGCACCAGGAAGGGGACGAAGATGGCGCACACCACCAGGAACAGGGCGGCGATCCCCACATAGATGGCGGCGATGTAAGCCAGCACCTTTAAGATGGTCAGGCCGGCGGTGGACACGTTGCCGGTCTTCCTGTTCCGGCAGGAGGCGTAGAACAGCCACAGGCCCAGGGCCGCCAGGATGCTGGGCACCGAGGCCCACACGGCGCTCATGACCCCCATGCCCTGGATCATCCCCGCCAGCTGGTAAAAGGTGTCCGGGTCCACAGCGGAGCGCTCCCACAGGAGGTAGAGGAGCTGGGCCAGCATGTTGCTCATGCCGGAAGCCGCCAGGATGGCGCACAGGGGGATGGCAGTGGCCAGGATGGCCATGGCCAGGAACCTGCCGGAAGACCCCAGGGTCTTGAGCACGTTCACAGCGGGGTTGGAAGAGAGCAGGGGGGCGCCGCAGGGGCAGGCCACGCCCTCGGGGTTGTATTGACCGCATTTGGGACAGAGCATAGGATGACCTCCTCAAGTAGAGACTGGTTCGTTTCCCCCATCATACAGGAAACACGGGGAAAAAGCAATGACTTTCCCGATTCTCCACAAAAAATCTGTTAGAATTTCCTACATTTAGGGTGGACATGTGCGAAAAAACATGGTATAAAGGAGAGTAAGGGGCGGGACACGCCTGCCTCTCTTTTGGGAAAAGGAAGTGAGAACGTGAGAAGCGTCAAGAAAAAACTGGGGGCTTTGGCCCTGTCCGCCGCCCTGGTGGGGACCTCCCTTCCCCTCTCCGCCGCGGCGGCGTCCTTCCGGGACGTGGTGCCCGGCTCCTGGTACTCCCGGGCGGTGTACGACCTGGCGGACCAGGGGATCTTAAACGGCACCAGCGCCACCACCTTCTCCCCAGAGGCCAGCCTGACCCGGGGGGCCTTTATCACCATGCTGGCCAGAACGGCCCTGACCGCCGGGGAGCTGAGCCAGTACGGAACCAAGGGGAACTTCAAAGATGTCTCCACCGGCCACTGGGCCAACCAGGCGGTGAACTGGGGCGTGGAGGCCGGGGTCATCCACGGCATGGGCGACGGCACCTTTAAACCGGACCAGGCCGTGAGCCGCCAGGACATGGCGGTGATGGTGACAAATTTCGCCAAGGCCATGGGCTACGAGATGCCCACCGACGAGGGGGGCGGCAGCTTCTCCGACGCCTCCTCCATCGCAAGCTACGCCAAAGCAAGCGTCACCGCCTGCCAGAAGGCCGGGGTCATCGACGGCTACGAGGACGGCAGCTTCCGGCCCAACGCCAGCGCCAGCCGGGCGGAGGCCGCGGTGCTCTACCAGCGCTTTCTGGACAACTGCCCGGAAGGTGACTTCCAGATCCTGCGCAAGCGGATGCGGGGCGTGGCGGTGCGCGGGGTGGAGTTCGAACCCTACGAGCTCGCCGCGGGCCTGGCCCTGGGGGGCGACCGGGTCACCGGCGGGGAATCCCCCGGCTCCCTGGTAAAGCGCACCGGGGCCCGCATCGCCGTGAACGCCGCCTTCTTCAACATGGACAGCTACCTGCCCATCGGCACCCTCATCGACGAGGGCCGGGTGCTCACCTCGGACAACACCTACGCCCCGGCCAAGTCCGCCTTTGTCATGGACTCCGTGGGCAATTTTTCCATCCAGAACTTCTCCACCAACACCACCGCCACCCTCTACAAGGCGGACGGCTCCACCTCGGTGGCGGAGCAGGTGGTGGTCAACCGCCAGCCCAGCTCCCCCTCGGACGGGGCCCGGATCCTCTTTACCAGGGACTGGGGCAAGAGCCTGGGCTTCACCGCCCGGTACGCCGTGGCCTTCGACCAGGACGGCACCATCCTCCAGGTGGGCGAGAACCAGGACATGGACATCCCTGAGGACGGCTACGTGCTGGCCCAGCGGGGGCAGCGTCCCTTTGAGACGGACTTCTTCCCCTCCTGCCAGAAGGGGCTGACCATCTGGATCGACCAGAGCTACCAGGGCGCCGCCCGGGAGGACATCCAGCTCTCCATCGGCGCCGGCCCCAGGATCGTGAAGGACGGGGCGGTGTACGGCAACGCCTCCACCTACGCGGCGGAGGGCTTCTCCGGCTTCGCCAGCGGCGCGGCGGTGCGGGTGGCCGCGGGGATCAAGGAGGACGGCAGCCTGGTGCTGGTGGTGGCCAACACCACCCTCTCCACCCTGTCTCAGATTCTGGTGGACCTGGGCTGTGAGGACGCCATCAACTTCGACGGCGGCGGCTCCTCCAACCTGTACGTAGACGGCCAGTGGCTCTACGGCCCCCAGGAGCGGCTGTTGAACACCTTGCTCTACTTCAAGTAAACGCAAGGCCAGAAAGGCCGTCCAGGCAACTGCCTGGGCGGCCTTTTCGCTGTCTTTGTCTCTTTACTGGTTCTCGTGGTACACCGCCACAATGTCCAGGTTCTCGTCCAGGACCACCAGGTCCGCCCGCTTCCCCGGGGCGATGCTGCCAATCTCCTCCTCCAGGCCGATGGACCTGGCGGGGATCAGGCTGGCGGCCTTCACCGCCTGCTCCAGGGGGATGCCGAAGCGCACCAGGTTCTTCACCTCCTGGTGGAGGTTGGACACGGACCCGGCGATGGTGCCGTTGGCCAGGGTGGCTTTCCCCTCCCGGACGGTGACCATCTGGCCCCCCAGGTCGAAGGGCTCCCCCTCGGGCATGCCGTTGGCACGCATGGAGTCGCTGATCACCAGGGCCCGGTCCCCCAGCACCTGGAAGGCGGTGCGCAGGGCGGCGGGGTGGATGTGGAAGCCGTCGCAGATGAGCTCGGCGTACACCCGGCTGTCGTCGAACACGGCGCCCACCACTCCGGGGTCCCGGTGGTGCAGGCCGCTCATGGCGTTGAACAGGTGGGTGGCGTGGGTGATCCCGGCGTCAAAGCTCTCCTTGGCCTGGTCGTAGTTGGCGGTGGTGTGGGCGATGGACACGGCGCACAGGTCCTTCACCTCCCGGATGAAGGCAAGGCCGCCGGGCTGCTCCGGGGCGATGTCCACCAGCCGGACGATGCCCCCAGAAAGCTCTTGAAAATGCCGGAACAGCTCTGGGTCCGGGGGCAGGATGGCCTCCTCCTTCTGGGCGCCTTTCCGGGCCGCGGCGATGAAGGGTCCCTCCATGTTCACCCCCACCACCCGGGCCCCGGGGCCGGGCTGGTCCACGCAGGCTTTAGCGGCCAGCAAAGCGGCCTCAATCTCCGCCCGGTCCACGGTCATGGTGGTGGGGCAGAAGGAGGTGACGCCCTTGGTCAGGAGGAATTCCGCCATGGCGTCGATGGACTCCCGCTTGCCGTCACAGGTGTCCGCCCCGACGCAGCCGTGGATGTGCACGTCCACAAAGCCGGGAACGATGGTGTAGCCCTGGCAGTCCACCACCAGGTCGTTCTGGGACCAGGAGAGCTTCTCCCCCACCTGGCGGATGCGCCCTCCCTCGATCTCCAGATCCCCCCGCACCGGGCGGAAGTCCTGGTCCAGGTAGGCTGCGTTTACCAAAAACATAGGTCACGACCCCTTTCTTTTTTCCTTGGGGGAATGTCCCCATTTTTCACAGCAGCAATTTTAACAGCACCAGCAGGGTGGTCCCGGGCACCCCCAGGAGGAACCCGGCCCCCAAGCTCAGGGGCGTCACCGGCAGGTCCACCCCGGTCCAGGCTCCCGTGGCCCGAACGGCGCCCAGCGCCGCCAGCCCCAGCAGCCCCCAAAGGACGAAGCGCTTCACGTCACGGCCTCCTCCCCGTTGTCCTCTGGTGCAGTATACGAGGAGCGCCCTGTCCTTATGCCCAGTCTTCCTGGGGCACGAAGTCGATGCGCCCGGTGGCCACGTCGGCGGCGGCCACCACAATGCCGATCTCCTCCCCCATCATCAGCACCCGGCCGGAGCGCAGGTCCTTGTGGGCGATTTCCCCGTCGAACTGGAAGTCGCAGTTGGGGAAGTCGGACAGGGCCACAAAGCCCTCGGCATTGTTCTCCAGCTTGACGAAGATCCCCTTGGGGGTCACCCCGCTGATGATGCCTATGTGGCTCTCCCCCAGGTGGTTGCACATATACTCCGCCATGTAGCAGTCCTCGGCGGCCCGCTCCCCGGTGACCGCCCGGACCTCGTTTTTCGAGGACTCGGCGGCGCTCTCCTGGGCGAAGGTCTTGTAGCGCTTGTTCATCTCGTGGCGGTCCACCCCGGCCAGCAGGTCGGTGAGGATCCTGTGGATGGAGGTGTCCGGGTACCGGCGGATGGGCGAGGTGAAGTGGCTGTACTCCCCCAGGGCCAGGCCGAAGTGGCCCAGCTCCCGGTGGTAGTACCGGGCCTTCTCCATGGTCCGCAGGATCCGCTGGTTCACCAGGGGTCCTCTGGGGCCGTCCTTCACCCGGTCCAGCACGGCGGCGAAGTCCTTGGTGGAGGGGTTGCCCTTCTTGAGCTCCCCGCAG
Organism: Candidatus Acutalibacter pullistercoris; assembly: GCA_019115285.1. Taxonomy (GTDB): domain Bacteria; phylum Bacillota; class Clostridia; order Oscillospirales; family Acutalibacteraceae; genus Acutalibacter; species Acutalibacter pullistercoris. The sequence continues at coordinate 3,340 of DXDU01000056.1, read as the reverse complement.
GCAATGCCCAGCCGGTCCAGCAGCTCGTAGAGCTCGATGACCCGGTCGGGCTGGGGCTTTTCGTGGACCCGGTACAGGGAGGGGATCTCCGCCTTCAATGCGGTTTTGGCGGCGGCGCAGTTGGCGGCGATCATCAGCTGCTCGATCATTTCCTCCGCCTCTCCGGTGGTGCGGGGCACCACGTCGATGCAGCGCCCCTCCTCGTCCAGGATGAACTTGGTCTCGTCGCTGGTCAGGTCCATCTGGCCCCGGGCCCGGCCGTTGGCCTTTAAGAGGTCCGCCAGCTCCTTGGCCCCCTGCAGGCTCTCCGCCACAGGGCTGTACTTCTCCAGGATCTCCGGGGCGGCGGTGCCGTCGAAGATGGTGTTCACCTCTTTGTACACCCCCCGCACCTTGGAGACGATGACGGATTTGGCGAACCGGTAGTCGGTCATGTGCCCCTCCCGGTCAAAGTCCATCAGGGCGGAGAAGGTGAGCTTCTCCGTGCCGGCGTTCAAGCTGCAGGAGCCGTTGGACAGGGCCTCCGGCAGCATGGGGATCACCCGGTCGGCGAAGTACACAGAGGTCCCCCGGCGGTAGGCTTCCTTGTCCAGGGCGCTGCCGGCCTTCACGTAGTGGGACACGTCGGCGATGTGCACCCCCAGGGTGTAGCCGTCTATGGTCTTGTGGACGGAGATGGCGTCGTCCAGGTCCTTGGCGTCGGCGCTGTCAATGGTGAAGATAGGCTCCTCCCGCAGGTCCAGCCGGGCGTCGATGTCCGCCTGGGTCACCGGGACGTTGGCGGCCTGTTCCGCCTCCACCAGCACCTCGGGGGGAAACTGTGTGGGGATGCCGCAGCGCTCGATAATGGCGTCGGCGCACACCCGGGCCACGTCCCCGCTGCCGAAGACGCTTTTCACCACGGCCCGGCCCCAGTCCCCCCGGCCGTTCTGCCGGGCCTCGAACAGGACCTTGTCCCCGTCCTTGGCGCCGTGGAGATCGCTTTTCTGCACCTCCAGGTCAAACCGCAGGGCGCCGTCGGGGGTGAGAAAAAACCCGTTCTCTCGCTGGTGCACCGTGCCGGTCATGGTGTTCTGGGCCCGGGCCACCACCCGCTTCACCCGGCCGCTGGGGCCCTTGTCCCGGATCTGCAGCCCGGTGAGGATCACCTGGTCCCCCAGGAACGCCCCGTTCAGTGCGCTGCCGGGGACGAAGATGTCCTCGGTGCCGTTTTTGGGCCTGGCAAAGCCGAACTTCTCCGACAGGGACACCAGGGTGGCCTCCACGTCCCCGTCCCGGGAGAGGAGCTTGACCCAGTGCTGGTTGTCCACCTTCAGCTCCCCGGCCTCCTCCAGCCGGTGGAGGGCGTCGTAAAAGGCCATTTTATCGGTGAGCCCCGTCTCTTTGAACAGGGACTTGGAAGGCACCCCGTCCTCCCCGGAGCAGCGCTCCAGGGCGGCCACGATGGCCTTCTCCTCCGGGGTCTTGGCGGCGCTGGGCAGGGTGTAGGCCTTGGCCCCGGGGGCCAGGCGGAACCGCTCTCCCCGGTTCCCTTGGTTCCTTCCGTGATTGTGATACTGTCCGTTTCTTCTCCGTTCCATAATCCTCTTTTCCGGGGAGCCGTCCTCCCCATTTCCACATCAAAGCTTGTTCACGATTTCCTTGAAATGCCTGCCCCGGACCTCGAAGTTGGGGTACAGGTCAAAGGCCGCGCAGGCCGGGGACAGGGATACGATATCCCCCGGCTGGGCGTGGGCGGCGGCGGCCTCCACCGCCTGCTCCATGGTCTCCACCCGGAGGATCTCCGGGTTTCCCTCCCGGTACTGGGGCGCGGCCGTCACCGCGTCCTGGATCTTCTGGGCGGTGGCCCCCAGCAGGATCAAGATCTTCACCTTATCGCACACCGCCGGGCCCAGGGGCTCGAAGGGGATGTGCTTGTCGTAGCCCCCGGCGATCATCACGATCTTCTGGGGGAACAGGGACAGCATCCCCGAGATCACCCGGGTGGGGCTGGTGGCGATGGAGTCGTTGTAATACTTCACGCCCCCCAGCTCCCGTACGAACTCCGCCCGGTGCTCCACCCCGGCGAAGGTCTCCGCCACCTGGCGGATGGTCTGGGGCTCCACGTCTCCCCACACCGCGGCGATGGCCGCCATATAGTTCTCCACGTTGTGCCAGCCGGGGATCTTGATCTGCGAGACCTCCAGGAGCTTTTCCCCCTGGACGTAGACAGCCTCCCCGTCGCACCAGACGCCACGGTCCACCGGGCCGCCCCGGCGGAACATCCAGCAGTCCCCCCGGACTTCCGGGGCGAAGGAGGCGGTGATCTCGTTGCCGGCGTTTAAAACCGTGCGGGAGAAGGCCCCCTGATGGAGCAGGATGTTCTTCTTCGCGTCGATGTACTCCTGCATGTCCTTGTGGACATCCAGGTGGTTGGGAGAGAGGTTTGTCACCACGGCCACGTCGGGGCTCTCCCGCATGGAGATGAGCTGGAAGCTGGAGAGCTCCACCACCGCCACGTCCTCCGGGGCGATGGTATCGATCTCCGGCAGCAGGGGCTTGCCGATGTTGCCCCCCAGGTGCACTGTTTTGCCCTGGGCTTTTAAAAGCTCGGCGATGATGGAGGTGGTGGTGGTCTTCCCGTCGCTGCCGGTGACGGCATAGATCTTGCAGGGGCACAGCTGGAAGAAGACCTCCATCTCGCTGGTGACCGCCTGGCCCCTGGCCCGGGCCTCCTCCAGCTGGGGAAGATGATACTTCATTCCAGGGGTGCGGAAGATGATGTCCTCGTCAAGGTTTTGTAAATAGTCCTCCCCCAGGATGAGCCGAACTCCTTTTGCCTCCAGCTGGTCTCCCTGCTCCCCCAGCTGTTCCCGGGTGCGCTTGTCCCTGGCGGAGACCACCGCCCCCTTCTCCAGGAACAGGTCCATCAAGGGCAGGTGGCTGCGGCCGATGCCGCAGAAGGTGACCCGCTTTCCCCGCAGGCTTTGAAAAAACAGTTCCTTATTCATTTAGCTGTCCCCCTCCCCGCCGGATTCCATTCCCTGCCGGGGCCGGTCGTCGGCGTAGCTGTTATACAGGTTGTAGTAAATGCCCTTCTTGGCCATGAGCTCCTGGTGGGTGCCCTTTTCCTCAATGCCCTTGCCGGTGAGCACCAGGATCACCGAGGCGTTCTTAATGGTGGTCAGCCGGTGGGCGATGGTGAAGGTGGTGCGGCCCTTGGCCAGTTTTTCCAAAGACTGCTGCACCAGCCGCTCGCTCTCGTTGTCCAAAGCCGAGGTGGCCTCGTCCAGGATCATGATGGGCGGGTTTTTGAGAAAGGCCCGGGCGATGCTGATGCGCTGCTTCTGCCCGCCGGAGA
>DXDU01000055.1 GCA_019115285.1 Candidatus Acutalibacter pullistercoris | reverse complement strand
CGACGTGGCCTTCGACGTGACCAACGCCATCTCCCACGCCACCTGCACCACCGCCCACGATTTGGGAGCCAAGGCCATCATCACCGTGACGAAATCCGGCGTCACCGCCCGGCAGCTTTCCAAATTCCGGCCCTACTACCCCATCGTGGGCTGCACCACCGAAGAGAACGTCTGGCGGCAGCTGAACCTCTCCTGGGGCGTGGTGCCCATGCTCATCGAAGAGGTGGAGGACACCGACGCCCTGTTCGAAGCCGCCGTAGAGGCCGCGGAGCGCACCGGCCTGGTAAAGAGCGGCGACCTGGTGGTCATCACCGCCGGCGTGCCTCTGGGCATCTCCGGCACCACCAACATGATGAAGGTCCACGTAGTGGGCCACGTGCTCCTCACCGGCGAAGGGGTCACCGACCAGGTGGTCTCCGCCCGGCTGTGCGTGTGCAAGCACCTGGAGAGCATCCCCAAACGCTTCAGGGACGGGGACATCCTGGTGGTCCGGGAGACCAACAACTCCATTGTGGAGTACCTGCGCCGCTGCTCCGGCATCATCACCGAGGAGAGCGGGGCGAACTCCCACGCGGCCATCGCGGGCCTGGCCATGGACAAGCCTGTCATCACCGGGGCGGAGCACGCCACCGACCTATTGAAGAGCGGCGCCGTGGTCACCTTGGACGCCCAGACCGGCCGGGTATCCGCCTGCTGACCCACAACACAAAAAAGCAGCCGCCCCCCCGGGGCGGCCTTTTTTCTTCTCTTCTTTCTTGCAAAAAAGAAGCAACATATTTTTCCCTGGCATCGGCCCGGGCTTTTCCCGTGCGAAGGGGAGGTTCGCAAAGCAAGAGGATCATTGACATTTTTTACGGAAATGCTATAATAGTCATAGAAAGAGAGCCTGCCGGGGAAAACGCACGAGTAGATTGCGTAAAACACAACATACTCGTCAAGTTTCGCAAAAGCGAAACTTGCGGCTGGCCCAGGTTAACGATTTACTTGCAAAAAGTAGCCGCAAACCTTTGGCGAGGGGCGGCTACTTTTTCGTGTTTTTGATGAGCTCGACCACCAGGGGCACGACGACCATAAAGGCCATCAATACCAAGGAGAGCATTTCAAAATCACTCATCAGTCTCATCCCCCCTTCCACAGATTTCCCCAAAGGGATTTCTATGTAAACAGAGGATTCAGGGCCTCTGAAACAGGCCAGCCGCCGATCCGTTTCCTGACAGACTCTCGCGGGAACATTCCCGCAGGCCCATTGTAGCAGATTATTCGACAGGGCGCAATGCCCAGGAGGCATCCCATGAAACTCACAGGCAGCGTGGTATTTTTACCGGTGCAAAATTTGGCGGAGACCCGGCGGTTCTACACCCAGGTGCTGGGGCTGGAGCTCGCCATGGCGCAGCCCGGCGGCGCGGAGATTTACGACACGGGCCGGAGCTACTGGGGTTTTTGCCAGTACGGCGACGGCCGCCCCACTCTCGGCGGGGACAAGGGCGTGTGCCTGTCCCTGAACTGTGAAGACCGGGCGGAGGTGGACGCCCGCTGGCAGGCGGCTCTGGAGCGGGGCGCCCAGCCGGTGCAGCCCCCGGCCCGGCACAGCCGGTTCCCGGTGTACTCCTGCTTTCTCGCCGACCCGGACGGCTACCGGGTGGAGCTGCAGGTCATTGAGATGGAGGAGTAAGCCGGGTCCGTGGCCGGGCTGGCCAGGGCGCGGGCACGCGCCCAAGAATGCCCTTTGTAGAGGGATTGTATTGGCCCGCGGCGCCAACCTCCCCACTCCCTGGTCTCGCCTGCCTGGGGTAGCTTTATGCAAGCCCACCCCCTACCCCCTCCCGTAAGGCTAACGAGATATAGTCGGTTCTCTCGCGATACGGGAGGGGGACGGTTTTATATAGTCTAATTCCAAAGGGGGGAGACCTTCGTCTCCCCCCTTTGCTAACCCCCCACTTGATGAAGCCTTCTGCGATATAGGGAGGCTGCCACAAGAGAGGGGGTTTTCAAAGGGGGAGGCAATGCCTCCCCCTTTGAAATTAAACTATATAACGATCTCCCCCTCCCATGCCGGTAGGCCATCCTCCTTTGCTTGGTAAGAGCATGGGAGGGGGTAGGGGGTGGGTAGCATAAACCCCGCCCACCTCCAGGCGAGAAGGCCAAAGACTTTTCCTTCCGTCAGGTCTTGTTCTGAAAATCCTTCAGCCGGGCGTCGTAGGCGGACTGGGCGGCGTCCTCAAAGGCCAGCGTCGGCTCCTGCACGCCCATGCACTGGAGGAGGTACTTGGCAAAGGGAGGGTTGTCGATGAGCAGGGGCCCCAGCAGGTAGGTGCCGAAGAAATTCTTCTGGCGGATGCCCTCGAACTTGCACTTCTTGTGCAAGCCCACGCCCTTTTCCACCTGGAACAGCCCCAGGCTCTCGTCCTCGCACCAGGCCATGGTGAACTGGGACTTGAAGCCCATCACCGGCTGGCCCTGGAACTTCCCCAAAAAGGTGCTGTTGTGCCGGTGCATCATGTCACGCTTGGCGGTGAGGGGGTAGAGGCCCAGGCAGTGGATTTTGCTGCCGTCCTCCTTTTCGATGGAGGTCCCCAGCACCTCTAAGGCATTGCCGGTGAACAGGAACACCCGCCCCTGCTCAATCAGCTCCCGGATGCGCTCTTTGTGGGGCATCAGCTTCTCGATGACTTTCTCCTGGGTGCGCTCGGTCATGGGCCCCAGGTACACCAGGTCCATGGGTTCTGTCAGGAACCTGGGCTCCTCATTGAGGGCGGTCTCCACAAACTCCCCCTGGGGCAGGCAGCTGCGCAGGTACCGCACGTTGCCCAAATCCCCGAACAGGTTGGCGGTCTCTGGGAACAGGATCTCAATTCTCATGGGGCTCCTCCTTTTCCGGGGCGGCGGCCAGCAGCCGCTCCACTTTTTCCCCGGTGCGCTGGGCCAGGGTGATGGTGTACACGTCATAGAGGATGAACACGTCGTCGATGGGCCCGGGCTCCACCGCCCCGGCGGCGTCTTCCACGCTGGCGAAGTGGGCGATCTTCTCCTCCGGCACCCCGGCCAAGAGCAGCCGCAGGTACACGTCCCAGTGGCGGGCCCCGGCGGCGATGATCTGACAGACGCTGGGGTCGTTTAAGAACTCGAAGTCCGTGTCGTAGTACCAGGCGGTATTCTCCACGCTGTGGGCGGCGTCGAAGTAGTCGTCCAGAAACAGGATCACCGCCTTCTTCCCGGGGTAGTCCCGGACGTTCTCAAAGGCCCTGGAGCAGGCGATGGGGTTCTGGCCTTTAGCCAGGTGGAGAATGACCTTCCGGCCCCCCACCTCTTCCTCGCTGTAGCGGGTCTGGCTGATGGACAGCTTCTCCATGGCCTGGGCGATCTGTTGGGGGGTCAGTCCGAACTCGCTTAAAAAGGCGATGGCGGACAGGGAGTTGTACACGTTGATGACGCTCTGGCTGGGCAGGGGGAAGGAGAGCTCCTCCCCTTTGACGGACACCGCCATCCGGTTGGCCTGGGGGTCTAGGGAGAGCACCCGGTACTGGGCCTGGGGGGAGGCGAAGCCGCACTGGGGACACTTTCCCCGGCCGATGTGGTGGTACCGGAGGAACTCCCACTGGAGCTTTGCCCCGCACCGGGGGCAGGCGGTCACGTCCTGGACGATGTTATGGCACTCCGCCCGCTCCCCGGGCTGCTTGTCGATGCTGAAGTACACCCGCTGGTTTTCCGGGCACAGCCCGGCGCAGACCAGGTCGTCGGCGTTTAAGACCAGCCGGGTGTCCTTGGGGATGTACTGGTTTAAGATGTCCACGATGAACTCCATGTGGGCGTTGCGCTTGTAAGAGTCCCGAAACAGGTTGGTGCACAAAAGCAGGTCCGGCTTTAAATAGGGCAGGATCCTGGGGGAGCTGCGCTCGTCCAACTCGAACACCGCCAGGTCCTTTTTGGGCTTGCCGAAAAAGGTGGAGTTGGCGATGAGGCTGGAGGCCACTCCCGTGGCCACGTTGGTGCCCGACCGGTTGCACACATAGTCGTAGCCGCAGTGGGACAGGGCGTCCTCCACCAGGTTTGCCACGGTGGTCTTCCCGTTGGTGCCGGTGATGCCGATGACCCGCCGGGGCCTGGGCATCCGGCCTAAAAAGTCGGGACACAGGATGATGGCCCAGGACCCGGGCATGGAGGTGCCCTTCCTCCCGATGAGCTTTAACACCAGGGCCGTGCCCTTGGCGAAGAACAGGGCAAAGTAGAACCGCAGGTTCCGCTTCATAGTTTTTCCACTTCTTTCCTTCAGGTCCCGGCACACCGCCCGGACCAAAATGTCGTTTACGCCTCTGAGGATGGCATGTTTCCTCACCATACTGTAGCATAATCCCCCTTCCTTTTCAAGCCTCCTCCCAAAGGAGCCTCCCCTCTGAGGCCCTGCTGTCTGTTAGACAGGAGAAAAAACGGAAAGGTCTGGGGCAAAGCCCAAAAATTCGCGAAGATTTTTCCCCGGGACGCCTTGACCTTTGGGCAACACTGATATATCATTAAGGAAAAGACCCGACTTTGATTGGAGGTATTTCCCATGAAAACATTGCCCGTCGCGGTGCAGGTCTATTCCGTTCGGGAAGACGCCGAAAAGGATTTCGCCGGCACCATGAAAAAGATCAAAGAGATCGGCTACGAAGGCGTAGAGCTGGCCGGCCTGTACGGCAAAGAGCCCAGCGAGATCAAAGCCGCCATCGAGGACGCCGGCCTGGTGGCCCTGTCCGCCCACGTGCCCTTCCAGGAGCTGGTGGCCGACATGGAAGGCACCATTCAGAAGTACGTGGAGATCGGCGTGAAGTTCATCGCCATCCCCTACCTGATGGAGGAAGACCGTCCCGGCACCCCCAAGTTCGAGGGGAACGTGAAGCTCTTCGAGGAGATCGGCAAGGCCTGCAAGGCCCACGGCATCCAGACGCTCTATCACAACCACGACTTTGAGTTCGTGAAGATGCCCGACGGCCGCTACGCCCTGGACTACATCTACGACACCATCCCCGCCGACCTGCTCCAGACCGAGGTGGACACCTGCTGGGTGAAGGTCTCCGGCGAGGACCCCGCCGCCTACATCAAGAAGTACACCGGCCGCTCCCCTGTGGTCCATCTCAAGGACTTCCACAAGGAGGGCAAGCCCGCCAACATGTACCAGCTCATCGGCACCACCGTGAAGGAAGAGGAGAGCCACGGCGTCTTCGAGTTCCGCCCCGTGGGCCATGGCGATCAGGACTTCGGCCCCATTCTGGAGGCCTCTGTGGAAGCCGGCGCCCAGTGGGTTGTGGTGGAGCAGGACCAGTCCATCGGTCGCACCCCCATGGAAGCCATCACCCTCAGCCGCCAGTACCTGAAGAGCCTGGGCTGGTAAGCGGCTGCCGCCGCGGGGCATTAAAATCCCTCTGCACTTCGTGCGCCGGGGCGCGTGCCCGCGCTGGACAATAAAATCCCTCCGCAAGCTCCGGGATTTTGGGCGGATTGACCGCACCTGGTGCGAATTCCGCTCCCGCCTTGCCTGCCGGCGTGAGCAGGATTTGTGAGGCCCACCCCCTGCCCCCTCCCATGCACTCACCGTGCAAAAGAGGGTAGCCCACCGGCATGGGAGGGGGAGAAAGTTATATAGTTTAATTCCAAAGGGGGGAGCTATCGCTCCCCCCTTTGATAACCCCCCACTTTTTACAGGTCTCTGCCTCAAAGGAAGCCATCCTATCATGGGGGTGCAAGGGGGCTTGACCCCTTGAAAATCCTATTAACTATTAAAAATAAAATCCCCCTCCCGCGCCAGAAGGGGAACAGCTTTCGCCATGGTCTGGGCGCGGGAGGGGGTGAGCGAGCGCCAGTGGCGCTCTGCCGCGAACCGGTCTACGTTGCCACTCCGGTCGGCGCTGAACGGTCGCCACTGGCGACCAGCGCCCGACGCGGCAGCGGAGACCAGAGGGTGGGAACCACAAAGCTCACCCTCCCCCGCAGGCGAGACGCTGTCGGCGGCAGCCGACTGAAGGACTGCCTATAAAAAAAGGGGGAAGACGAGTGTCTCCCCCCCTTTGAAATTAAACGATATAAAGCCGTCCGCTTACCGGCCCCGGAGCATTCTGCTCACTTTCTCGTGGAGGCGCCGCAGGTACTGGACGATGAGGCCGTCCAGGGCCAGGTCGTACACCACGAACACGGCGTTGGCCAGCAGCAGCAAAATCACCGGGGTGATGGGCCCGAAGGTGAAGAAGCTCTCCCAGGGCACCCCCAGCACGTACACGGACAGGACCACGTCCAGGGCGATGGCGGCGTTGAACACCAGCAGCTTCGCCACCCAGCGCAACGCCTTGTTCCCAATGCGCCCCAGCAGGGCGAACAGGGCGGGATAGTACCCGAAAAACAGCAGGTAAATCAGCATGGCCTCCCGGTCGGGGGCCAGGAACAGGGACAAGAGCCCGGTGGCCCCGTACACCCCGAAGGCCCAGGGCAGCCCGGCCTCCACCACCACGGGGATGAGCAGGCACCCCGCGGTGGCCGGCAGGGCGATGGTGGCCATAGGCGCCACCCCTGTCAGGAACAGGATCACCAGGGACAGGGCGGTGAACACACCGCTCAAGGCCACTTTCATGGATCGTTTCAACCGCACAGCCTCCTTTCCCCCACCTTAGCAGCAGGAGATCAGGTCGCCGCCCATGCACTCGCAGCAGCAGTCAGCGCAGTAAAGGGTAGAGCACACGTCGCAGGCGTTGCAGCCTCCGGCGTTCATGTTCATATTGGGGTTGTACCCGCCGTAGACGCCGCTGCGCTGGTTCATGGCCTGGTTCAGGGCGGCGCTGTACTCCGGGTTGCCCGGGTCCATCTGGCAGGCCCGAGAGAAGTGGTCCTTGGCCTCCTCCAGCCAGCCCCGGCGGTAGAGCACAGAGCCCTTTAAAAAGTACCACTCGGCGTTGCGGCGCTGGGGGGGCACCCCGTTTAAAATCTGCTCCGCGTCGGCGATGCGCCCGGCCATAATGTAGCTGCGCACGTCGCTGAAGCTGGAGTTCCCGTTCTGGCCCACGTTGTTGTAGCCGCCGCCGTAGCCCCGGCCGGCGCCGCCGGCTTTCCGCTGGGCCACAATGGCGTCGTAGGCATCGTTGATCTCCTTCATCTTCTCGTCCGCCAGGTCCTTTAAGGGGCTGTCGGCGTATTGATCGGGATGGTACTTTTTGGCAAGCTTCCGGTAGGCGTCTTTAATCTCCTCGTCGGAAGCGGAGGGGGAGACCCCCAATACCTTGTACGGATCAGTCATCTTCCTGGTTCTCCTTTATCTTTCCCTGCTTTTCAGGATAGTCTTCTCTAAAGCCGTATGCCCAGTTCCCGTCGTTCCCGGCGGGTAAGCTGCCGCACGTGCAGGAACAGGATCTCCCGCTGCACCTGGGGCAGCCCTTTCTCGATCACGTTCTCCAAAATGGGCCCGAACTGGGCAAGCTCCACCAAGTGGAAGGGGGGCAGCATCTGGGCCATGGTGGCGTTTAACGCCTGGTTGCAGAAAAGGTCCGCCTGCTCCCGCTGCTCCTGGGTGAGCTCTTTCTCTCCCTCCAGCCCCAGCCGCCGGACAAAGGGGTTGAAGCTTCCCGCCTTCCGGTCGCGCTCCAGGTCGTCGGCGGCGTCCATCAAATAGACCCACCGGCCCAAAAAGTAGCCGAAGCGCTCCAGGGCCAGGCTCTGGCCGGGGTCGCAGCCCCCCAGCTCCCGAAAGACCCCGGACAGGAGCCGGGCGGTGGGCTCGGCGCACTGGTCCAGCCCCGCCTGGGACTCTTCCGCCTGGCGCTGGGCGGCGGTGGTGTCCTCCGCCAGCTTTGCCAAAGCCGGGTACCGCCGGGCGGCCTTTTTCCCCTGGCGGTCCGCCCCCAGCAGCAGCAAAAGCCTGCACCCCAGCTTCTTCCAGAAGCCCTCGTCCTCCAGGTCGTCTTTCAGTTTCTGCCGGGTCAGCAGCACCGAGAGGGCCGCCGCCTTGTGGTAGCTTTCCCCCTCCCCCTCTAAAAAGTCGCAGGCTTTCAAGGGGTTCACCACGCAGCGGCCCCTGCGGCGGGAGACTCTGTCCCCCTGGGTCCCCAGGGCCAGCATGGCGTAGAAGGTGCAGTCGTAGCTCAGGGTGAGCCGTGCCAGAACGCCGTAGTCTTTTCCCAGCTGGCGGCAGAGCTGGCAGTACACCGCCTTGTACTGCTGGTACTCCCGCACCAGCAGCTCCCCCCGGTGGGGGCGCACATATCCAAACATGGCCTCGTCCTTACTTTCCTGGTTACGCCGCTTATTGTAGCCCATTCCCGCGGCCAGGTGTTGAACACACTGTGAACAATTATAGCGGAAATTTCCGGAAAAGGCAAGAAAAACCGGGGTTTTCTCCCGGTAAAAGGAAAAGGCGGGGAAGCGTTCGCTTCCCTGCCTCTGTCATTCCTCTGCGCCGAAGGCGTACACCCCGGTGCCGCCCCAGCCGTCTTGTACCTCCCAATCGGCGTAGAACACGTACACCCACCCGGCCTCCGGGGTCAGGCTGCCCTCCCAGGGCAGGTCCTCCCCCTGGGCCTCCTCATCGGGCACGCCCTGGGGCCAGCGCTCCAGACGGATTTCCTCAGGCTCTCTCTCCCACTCCAGCGTCACGGGTACCCCCCCTTCCAGCTGGGGCACCTCCCACCCCGAGGGGGCGGAGAGCGTACGGTTCACGCACACCCCGTCCTCTTCCCAGTACAAAAAGTTCCGGTAGGCCTCTGTCCGCTCTTCCCCCTGGACCAGGGTGAGAGAGGGCGGCCCCTGCACGTCCGTTTCTCCCTCCTCGCCCCGGGCGGTAAAGGCGTAGGAGGCGTCCCCGCTGCCGGTGGCTTGGCCCTCCGGCCACTCCGCCCTCACCTCGTAGATGTGCAGCCCCGCCAGAAGAGGAAAGCTGTCCCCGTCCACAGGGACTTCCACGGCCTCCCGGTCCGTGTCCCCCCAAGCGTCCTCCGGCCAGCAGCACAAGACCACCGTCTCCGGCGCAGGGCCATCCCAGGAAAGGGTGGCCTGGGAGCCCCCCGCCAGCTCCGGCAGGTCTCCCTCCCGGTCCAAGGGGTGTACAGCGTCCGAAACCACCGCCACGGTGGTTCCGTCTTCCTGGGGGTACTCCCACTGGAAGCTTCCCAGCGCGGCGGTGACGCTCTCCTCCCCGCAGGTGACGGTGAGCCCCGGCGGCTGGGGAAGGGCCCCTTCCGCCAGGTCCTCCCCCTGGCAGGCCCCCAGGGGGAACAGGCACAAAACAGCGCACAACAGCAGGCAAAGTTTCTTTTTCACGGAACAGGCCTCCTTTCTCCAGGCGATTCTCTAAGCTTCAGTATACCATAGGTAAGGGGGAGCGGGAACAGCTCAAAAAAAAAAAACGGGGTAGAAATTTCCCCGTTTTCTTTGTGTACTCTGCCAAAGGCGCGAAAGAGGCGCGCCCCTCTCACTTCCCCAGCAGGGGTTTTAAATATTGGCCGGTGTAAGAGCCCTCCACCGCCGCCACTTCCTCTGGGGTGCCCTGGGCCACAATCATCCCGCCCCGGTTGCCGCCTTCGGGCCCCAGGTCGATGATGTGGTCCGCGGTCTTGATTAAATCCAGGTTGTGCTCGATGACCACCACCGTGTTGCCTCCGTCCACCAGCCGCTGGAGCACGTCGATGAGCTTGTGCACGTCGGCGATGTGCAGGCCGGTGGTGGGCTCGTCCAGGATGTAGATGGTCCGGCCCGTGGAGCGCCGGGAGAGCTCGGTGGCCAGCTTCACCCGCTGGGCCTCGCCCCCAGACAGGGTGGTGGCGGGCTGGCCGATCTTCACATAGCCCAGGCCCACGTCGTAGATGGTCTGCAGCTTCCGGGCCAGCTTGGGAATGTCCCGGAAGAAGTCCAGTGCTTCCTCCACGGTCATCTCCAGCACGTCGTAGATGTTTTTGCCCTTGTACTTCACTTCCAAGGTCTCCCGGTTGTACCGGTGGCCCTTGCACACGTCGCAGGGCACGTACACGTCCGGCAGGAAGTGCATCTCAATGCAGATGATGCCGTCCCCCTGGCAGGCCTCGCACCGGCCCCCTTTTACGTTGAAGGAGAACCGGCTGGCGGTGAAGCCCCGCATTTTGGCGTCCTGGGTGGAGGCGAACAGCTCCCGGATGTCGTTGAACAGCCCGGTGTAGGTGGCCGGGTTGGACCGGGGCGTGCGGCCGATGGGAGACTGGTCGATCTGGATCACCTTGTCTAAGTGCTCCAGCCCCAGCAGCTCCTGGTGCTTCCCGGGGTGGGCGTGGGCCCGGTTCAGCTCCGCCGCCAGCTTTTTGTAGAGGATCTCGTTGATAAGGCTGGACTTCCCCGACCCGGAGACCCCGGTGACGCACACGAACTCCCCCAGGGGGATCTTCACGTCGATCCCCTTCAGGTTGTTCTGGGCGGCGCCCTTGATCTCCAGGAATTTCCCGCTGCCCGGGCGGCGGGTTTCGGGGACTTCCACCTTCCGCTTGCCGCTCAAATACTGCCCGGTCAACGACTTTTTACACTTCTCGATGCCCTTGGCGGGCCCGGCGTAGACAATCTCTCCCCCGTGGATGCCCGCCCCCGGGCCCACGTCCACGATGTAGTCCGCCTCCCGCATGGTGTCCTCGTCGTGCTCCACCACGATGACCGTGTTGCCCAGGTCCCGCAGCCGCTTCAGGGTGTTTAGCAGCTTGTGGTTGTCCCGCTGGTGCAGGCCGATGGAGGGCTCGTCCAGGATGTACAGCACCCCCATGAGAGAGGAGCCGATCTGGGTGGCCAGGCGGATGCGCTGGCTCTCCCCGCCGGAGAGGGTCCCCGAGGAACGGGACAGGGTCAGATACTCCAGGCCCACGCTCTGCAAAAAGCCCAGCCGGGATTTGATCTCCTTCAAAATGGGGGCGGCGATCATTTTCTCCCGGTCAGAGAGCTCTAAGCTGTCCACGAACTCCAAGGCCTCGGTGACGGACCTATCGCAGAACTGGCTGATGTTCAGCCCCCCCACGGTGACCGCCAGGCTCTCTTTGGAGAGCCGCTGGCCGTGGCACTCGTCGCAGGGCACGGCGCTCATATAAGTCTCGATCTCCTCCTTGATCCAGTTGGAGGAGGTGTCGTGGAAGCGGCGCTCCAGGTTGTTGATGACGCCCTCGAAGGGGGCCATGTAGCTGCCGGAGCCGTACATGCTGTCCCGCCGCAGGCGGATCTTCTCCCCCTTGGTGCCGTAGAGGAGGATGTCGATGATTTCGGGAGGCAGCTCGCCCAGGGGGGTGTCCAGGGAGAAGTGGTAGTGCTCGGAGAGGCCCTTCATATACATGGCGGCGATGGTGCTGCCCTCCATGGCCCAGCCGCTGGCCTTTAAGCCCCCCTTGTTGATGGACAGGCGCTTGTCCGGGATGATGAGCTGGGGGTCGATCTTCATGAACACCCCCAGGCCGGTGCACTTTTTGCAGGCCCCGTAGGGGTTGTTGAAGGAGAACATCCGAGGGGTGAGCTCGTCCACGGACACGCCGTGCTCGGGGCAGGCGTAGTTCTGGGAGAAGGTGATGTCCTCCCCGTCGATGACGTTGATGACCACGATCCCTCCCGTCAGCCCCGCGGCGGTCTCGATGGAGTCCGCCAGCCGGGAGCGAATGCCCTCTTTCACCACCAGCCGGTCCACCACAATCTCGATGGTGTGCTTGCGGTTTTTCTCCAGCTGTATCTTCTCGTTCAAATCGTAGAGCAGGCCGTCCACCCGGGCCCGGACAAAGCCGGACTTCCTGGCTGCCTCAAACTCCTTCTGGTGCTCGCCCTTCCTCCCCCGGACCACCGGGGCCATCACCTGGATGCGGGTCTTTTCCGGCAGGGAGAGCACCTGGTCCACGATCTGGTCGATGGTCTGCTGCTTGATCTCCCGGCCGCAGATGGGGCAGTGGGGGATGCCGATGCGGGCGTAGAGCAGCCGCAGGTAGTCGTAGATCTCCGTCACCGTGCCCACGGTGGACCGGGGGTTTTTGGAGGTGGTCTTCTGGTCGATGGAGATGGCCGGGGACAGGCCGTCGATCATGTCCACGTCCGGCTTTTCCATCTGGCCCAGGAACATCCTGGCGTAGGAAGAAAGGCTCTCCACATACCGCCGCTGGCCCTCGGCGTAGATGGTGTCGAAGGCCAGAGACGACTTCCCCGAGCCGGACAGGCCGGTGAGCACCACCAGCTTGTCTCGGGGAATGGTCACGTCGATGTTTTTCAGGTTGTGCTCTCTGGCGCCGTGCACCACAATCTTATCCAGACTCATAGCTTTTCCTTTCCCGCTCCTGTTTCTCTCTATTCTTTCCCCGTCCGGAGGAAGCGTATCAACTCTTCCGAGTCCTCAAACTCGTCGTAATCCCCCAGGATGCCCTCCCGGTGGTAGACCACGCCCCGCTCCTCGTTGCGCTCTAAACAGTCCAGCAGGGCCTCTTCCCCGTACCGCCGGGCGAACAGGGTAAAACCCCAGGGCTTGCTCTTTTGGAGCATCCCCTTTCGGCAGTCCTCCTCCGGGCAGTCGAAGCAGTGGGCCACGCCCCGTTCCAGGGAGCAGGCCCGGTTCTCGCACCGGTCCTTGTCGGGGCAGTCCCCGGAGTCGCACCCGGCGCAGGTCTTGTTCTCACTGCACAGGCAGCAGGCCAGCCCGCACCGGGCGATGCCAAGTTCCCGTTTCATGGGGTATCCTCCTCAACCCGCCGGGAAGACACCTCCACCCAGGCGGGGAAAAACCCGCAGTTTACGGCGATGCCCTGGGAGTGGACGTTAGCCGCCGCCGTCCCGTAGAAGGGCACCTTGCCCAGCTCCACAATCCGGGCGGAGAGGGCCTCTACCAAAGCCCTTCCCAGGCCCCGGCTGCGGTAGGGGGGCAGCACGTCGATGCCCACCTGCCACAGCAGCTCCCCGTCGGCGGAAGCCCCGCACAGGGCGGCGGGGGTCTCCCCTTCAAACGCGGCCAGGGCGATCACGTCCGGCCGGGGCGGGTTGTCCTCTTCCAAAATGGCGTTGGGCCAGGTCTTGTTGGGGTAAAATGACTTCACGGCCTCCCGGTCGTACCAGCGGTAGGCAAAGCCCTCCGGCAGCCGGGGAGAAAACTCCCGCCGTGGCAGGAACATGTGGTGGGTGCCGTTCACCGCCCAGCCGTAGGGCCGCAGGATGGCGTCCAGCTGCCCCAGCTTGGGGTACTCAAAGAGCCAGTGGCCCGCCCCGTCTTCCGCCAGGTGCCCCTCCGCCCAGGCCCGCAGCTCCCGGTGCAGGCTTTCGTGGGCGGTGATCACCACCCCGTTTCCCGTGGTGGCCATCTGGAAGAAGGGGGCGCCGTCGGCGTAGTGCCTGCGCCCCGGCAGGTCCGCCGCCGCGGTGAGGGTCACCCCTCCCCTCAGGAAGTCCTCCTCTTTGGCGTTGTAGTCTGTGGCCAGCTGGGAGAGGGCGGCCTCCCAGGCCCGCTGTTTTATGCGCTCCATCATCTTCCTCACAACCGTTTTTCAAAGGCATACTCGAACAGTCTGGTTCCGTCCAGCAGAAACTCCCCAAACTCCCCGGGCAGCTGGGTAAAGCCCGCCTTTTGGTACAGGGCCAGGGCGGGCTCATTCTCGTAGGCCACGTAGAGCCGCAGGTACCGGGCCCCCAGCGCTCCGCAAAGCGCCTCGATCTTTCCAAGGGCCTGCTTTCCCAAGCCCTTGCCCCTGTACTCCACAGCGATGCCGAACCGGTACAGGTAACGGGCCGGGGCGGCAGGGTCCTCCCAGGGCACGTCCCCCTCCCCCTCGTCCTGAGGGGGCAGGGCGAAGGCCCCGCACAAGGTCTCCCCCGCCAGCAGCAGGTAGAACCACCCCTTCTTGATGTCCTCCCCCACCGCGTCCCGGGGGTAGGTGTCGCTCCACACGTTCCAGCCGTCCCGGTCCATGCGGGCCACCAGCCGGGCGTACATGGCCTGCACCCTGGCCAGGTCGGACTCTTTCGCCTGTCGTATCTCCAGCTCCATAGCTCCTCCTCTCAGGGCTTAGGCAGCCTTCTCTTCTGCCCCGGCAGGGGGCCGGCCCCTTCCAGCTCCTTGATCTTGTCCCGCAAATAGGCCGCGTGCTCGAACTCCAAGAGCTTGGCGGCGGCCTTCATCTCCTTGGTGTACTTCTGGATCAGCTCCTGGCGCTGGGCGGCGGTGAGGCGCTGCTTCTTCTTCCCCTTCTCCTCCTTGTGAGAGGAGATCTCGATGATGTCCGCCACGCTCTTCTTGATGGTCTGGGGGGTGATGCCGTGGTCTTCGTTGTACTTCTCCTGAATGGCCCGGCGGCGCTCCGTCTCGGTGATGGCCTGCTCCATGGAGGGGGTGACCTCGTCGGCGTACATGATCACCTGGCCCTGGGCGTTTCTCGCCGCCCGGCCCACGGTCTGAATCAGGCTCCTGCCGCTGCGCAGGAAGCCCTCCTTGTCCGCGTCCAGAATGGCCACCAAGGACACCTCGGGGATGTCCAGGCCCTCTCGCAGCAGGTTGATGCCCACGAGCACGTCGAACTCCCCTAGGCGCAGGTCCCGGATGATCTCCATGCGCTCCACGGTGTCGATGTCGTGGTGCATGTACCGCACCCGGATGCCGTAGCCCTCCAAGTAGGCGGTCAGATCCTCGGCCATTTTCTTCGTCAGGGTGGTGACAAGCACCCGCTCTTCCCGCTCCACCCGCAGGTTGATCTCACTGATCAAATCGTCGATCTGCCCGTCGGTGGGCTTTACGGTGATCTTGGGGTCCAGAAGCCCCGTGGGCCGGATGACCTGCTCCACCACCTGGGCGGACTTTTCCAGCTCCAAATCGCCGGGGGTGGCGCTGACGAACACCGCCTGGCGGATGTGGGAGTAGAACTCGTCGAAGTTTAAGGGCCGGTTGTCGAAGGCGGAAGGCAGCCGGAAGCCGTAGTCCACCAGCATCTCCTTTCTGGCCCGGTCCCCGGCGTACATGCCCCGCACCTGGGGCAGGGTCACGTGGGACTCGTCCACGAACAGCAGGAAGTCGTCGGGGAAGTAGTCCAGCAGGGTAAAAGGCGCGCTGCCCGGCTCCCGGCCGGAGAGCACCCGGGAGTAGTTCTCGATGCCCTTGCAGAAGCCGATCTCCGAGAGCATCTCCATGTCGTAGCGGGTGCGCTGCTCGATGCGCTGGGCCTCGATGAGCTTGCCCTCCTCTTTGAACCAGGCCACCCGCTGCTCCATCTCTTTCTCAATGTCCCCAATGGCCCGCTCCATTTTCTCTTTGGGAACGATATAGTGGGAGGCCGGGTAGATGGCGATGTGCTTCAGCTCGGCGATGGAGTCCCCGGTCAGGGGGTTAAACTCCGTCAGCCGGTCGATTTCGTCCCCGAAGAACTCCACCCGCACCGCCTTGTCGCTGGACTCCGCCGGGAAGATCTCCACAACGTCCCCCCGCACCCGGAACTTGTTGCGGGTAAAGTTCACGTCGTTGCGCTCGTATTGGAGTTCCACCAGCTTTTTTAAAAGCTCGTCCCGGTCCCGCTCCTGCCCGGGCCGCAGGGAGATGACCATGGTCCGGTAGTCGATGGGGTCGCCCAAGGAGTAGATGCAGGACACCGACGCCACGATGATCACGTCCCGGCGCTCGGACAGGGCGCTGGTGGCGCTGTGGCGCAGCTTGTCGATCTCGTCGTTGATGGCGGAGTCCTTCTCGATGTAGGTGTCCGTCTGGGGGATGTAGGCCTCGGGCTGGTAGTAGTCGTAGTAAGAGACGAAGTACTCCACCGCGTTGTCCGGGAAGAACTCCCGGAACTCCGAGCACAGCTGGGCGGCCAGGGTCTTGTTGTGGGCCAGCACCAGGGTGGGGCGGTTCACTCTCGCGATGACATTGGCCATGGTGAAAGTCTTCCCCGAGCCGGTAACTCCCAGCAGGGTCTGCTCCTTCATGCCGGCATGCAGCCCGTCCACCAGCTTGTCGATGGCCTGGGGCTGGTCCCCGGTGGGCTGGAACTTGGACACCAGATGGAACTGATCGCGCTGCTCTTCCCTCATGGAATAGGCCCCCTTCTCCCGCATTTGCGAACATACATTCGGATTCATTGTACCCCATCCCCCACCCCTTGTCAAGCCTGGGCAGGGCGAACCAGAACGGCCCAGCGCCTGCCTCAGCCTGCGGGCCGAACGAGATTATAACTCTCCCTCAAACCGGGGGCAGCTGCTTATAGATCTCCTCCAACACCGTCAGGGTCTCCTTGTGCAGGGAGAGGCTGTGCCGGAGGATAGACCCCAGCATGCCGCTTTCCTGGAAGGAGAACATGTCGTCCTCGGTGAAGATCAGATGGTCCACCAGCTGGGCGTCGATGCTCTCCAGGGCCAGGGCCACCCGGCAGGTGGCCAGCATGTCCCCCCGGCTGGGGGCAGGGTTGCCGCTGGGGTGGTTGTGGGCCAGCGCCACCTGCTGCACCTGGTACTCGATGCACAGCCTGACGATCTTCCGCAGGTAGATGGGCACCTCGCTGACAGAGCCCTCCAGGAGCACGTCGTTATACCGCAGGTGGCCCCGGCCGTCCAGCAGCATCAGGCAGACGATCTCGTTCTTCTTCCCCAAAAACTTGGGCCGGAAGGCGTCCGCCCGGGAGCGCAGGTCGTAAATGCGCAGCATCTGCCCGGCCTGGTCCTCCAGATAGGACCGGGCCAGCTCCAGGGTGAGCTGCAAATACCGCCGGGGGACCTCCTCCAGCTGGGCCACGTCCTCCAACTGCCCCTGGGGCGCCCGGAACACCGCCGCCAGGCTGCCAAAGGCCTCCTCCATCCGGTCCACGGCCTCCCCGGCCTTCTTCCGGTTCATCACCAGGGACAGGGCCTCTTCCAGCAGCTCCATGCCGGGGGCCCGGCCCCCCTTGTCCTGTGCCATCGTCCTCTCTCCTTACAGCGTCCTGTCTATGCGCAGGTTCAGCTCGAACCGCTCGAAAAAGCCCAGCAGCCGCCCCTCCCGGTCCCGCACCGGCTGCATGTAGATCCGCTGGTTGTGCAGGTTTACCCCCACAAAGACCTCTTTCCCGTCGCTTTTCATCTTCTCAAAGGCCTTCTGGATCCGCTCTTTGGCGGCCTGTGTGTCGTGGCAGAGGAACAGGCTCTTCCCAACAAGGTCCCGGTAGCCCCGCTCCTGGTAGTAATGGTACTGGGCATACCGGTTGAGAAAGCGTATGGTGTAGGTGTCGTCCACAAAGACGATGGGGGTTGGGTAGCTGTCCACAATCCCCCGCAGAATGGTGAGTTCGTCCATACTACAGCCTCCCAGGCTTTTTTCTGATTATACCACAGCCCCCAAAGAGACGCAAAACGTTTCTCCCTCCCCTTTTGCAGAAAAAGAAGTTTGTCGCTTCCCTCCCGCCCTGGTCTATGGTATAATCTAGGGAAAGACAGCGGCGGGGAGAACCCCTGGGGCTCTCCCGCCGGAAAGGACAAAACCGAGCAAGGAGCTACCCTATGAAAACTTCCCCCCACCCCCCCATGTTCCGCCGGGCCCTGGCCCTGCTGCTGTGCTGCCTGGTGGCGGCCTCCTGCTGGGCCCTGCCCGCCAGCGCCCAGGAGACAGAGAACTCCCCCGCGAAGGAGACTACAGAAGAGCCTGCCGTCCTGGACGAAGACGCCCCGGAGGAGACCCCTGACAAGAAGGACCCCGCCGAAGAGGAAGAGGACCCGGCGCCCTCCGCCGAGCCCACCCCTTCCGCGGACCCCTCTCCCTCCGCCAACCCCAGCCCTTCCGTCTCTCCCCAGCCCACCGGCTCCCCGGACCCCAGCCCCTCTCCTGAGCCCACGGCCACGCCGGAACCCACCCCCACCCCGGTGCCGGTGCACACCGTCACCTTCCAGCTGGCAGGGGGCAAGACCGTGGAGGTGCAGGTGGAGGACGGGGAGAAGCTCTCCCAGGAGGACCTGCCCCAGGACACGGAGCTGCCTGTGGCCGAGTTTTTGGGCTGGTTTAATGAACAGGGCCAGGAGGCCGATCCCCAGGAAGAGCCTGTGACCGAGGACCTGACCTACACCGCCCGCTGGGCCAGAAACGCCCAGGAGCTTTTGAACACCGACGAGCACAAGGCCTACGCCAACGGCTACCCCAACGGCACCTTAAAGCCCCAGAGCACCATCACCCGCAGCGAGGCGGCCCAGCTGTTCTACAACCTTCTCCGCTCCCAGGAGTGGGAGGGCAGCAGCTTTTTAGACGTGCCGGAGGGCCAGTGGTACGCCCAGCCCGTTCAGGTCATGGCGGGGCTGGGGGTCATCGGGGGCTACGGCGACGGCCACTTCCTGCCCAACCGGGCCATCACCCGGGCGGAATTTGTGAAAATGGCCGTGGCCTGCGACACCCTGCTCCAGGGGGACCCTGGCTTTACCGACGTGTCCGACACCCACTGGGCCAAGGACTACATCTACACCGCCGTCGCAAAGGGCTGGGTGGACGGCTACGGGGACGGCACCTTCCAGCCCAACGGGAAGATCACCCGGGCGGAGGCCATCAAGATCCTCAACCGGGTCCTGGGCCGCAGTCCCGATCCCCAGGTGAAGAGCTACCAGGTCACCAACTTCTACGACGTGTACCCGGAATTCTGGGCCTACGGGGAGATCGCCGAGGCCTCTACGGATCACACCCCTCAAATCTCCGAGACCGGGGAGGTCTGGGCCGACTACGTAAAGGACACCGCCCCGGAGAACGCCCGGTGGATCACTGACGGCTCTAACCGGTATTATGTGGACCCGGTCACCAGGAAGTTCCTCCGGGGGGTGCAGACCATCGGCGGGAAGGAGTACATGCTGGACAAGACCACCGGCGCCGCCTGCACCGGCTTCTACGTCCGGGGCTCCTGGACCCGCTACTACTTGAACGGCCTGCTCCAGGAGGACCTGACAGGCCTGGGGGTGGTGAGCGGTCCCTACTACATCAAAGTCTATAAAAAAGCCAACTACCTGATCATCTTCGCCAAAGACGCCAACGGCCGGTACACCATTCCCGTCCGCTCCATGCTGGTGTCCTGCGGGGTGGGCACCCCCACCGGCACCTACTACACCCCCCAGCG
Organism: Candidatus Acutalibacter pullistercoris; assembly: GCA_019115285.1. Taxonomy (GTDB): domain Bacteria; phylum Bacillota; class Clostridia; order Oscillospirales; family Acutalibacteraceae; genus Acutalibacter; species Acutalibacter pullistercoris. The sequence continues at coordinate 10,383 of DXDU01000055.1, read as the reverse complement.
CTTCCGCTGGCTGGAGATGGTGGGCAACACCTGGGCCCAGTGGTGCACCCAGATCCAGGGGAATTACCTGTTCCACTCGGTGCCCTACTGGACCCTGACCAACATGGACCTGGAGGTGGAGGAGTACAACCACCTGGGCGAGACCCGCTCCCTGGGGTGCATCCGCCTCAACTGTGAAGACGCCAAGTGGATCTACGACAACTGCGCCCTGGGCACCCAGGTGTACATCTCCCCCAACGAGACCTCCGGCCCCCTGAAGAAACCCACCGGGCTGAAGATCGCCAGCAACCACACCTGGGACCCCACCGACCCCACCGCCTACTATAAGTGCCAGCAGAAGGGCTGCCACTAGCCTCTCCCCAAAAAGCCCGGGCCAAAAGACAAGGAAGGAGATAATAACCATGAGCAAGATTGACGCGTTTTCTTACAAGCTGGGGGCGGCGGACTGCTTCTGCGAGATGGTCCGCGCCGGGGTGAAGAAGATCGCCCTGGCCCACCCCTGCGACACCCGGGAGGAGCGGGACAGCTTCCTTACCGAGTACGAAAAGCTCTGCCAGGAGTACGGCGTGAAGATGTACCAGGAGGACGAGGGCTTCCTCACCGACCTGTTCCCCGTGTCCCTCAACAAGGACCGGTTCAACACCATCTTCTACCAGGACGACGCCGTGCTGAAGGCCTACCTGGACCTGAAAGCCGAGAAGAAACAGGCCCAGGAAGCCGGGACCTACACCCCCGAAAAGCGCCGGGACATCGCCTGGCGCTACGGCAAGCTCCTCTCCTACACCGACGAGGGCATCGAAAGGCTGCTGGCCCAGAACACGGAAAAAGAGTAACAAGGAGGCTTTCCCCATGTCCATGACCTACAACCGCCAGCTCCCCAGCCCCCACGAGCTCAAGGAGCAGTACCCCCTCCCCGCCAAACTGGGCCTGCTGAAAGCCCAGCGTGACCGGGAGATCCGCCAGGTGTTCCAGGGGGAGAGCAAGAAGTTCCTGGTGATCGTGGGGCCCTGCTCCGCCGACCGGGAGGACACGGTGCTGGAGTACTGCCTGCGCCTGGCCAAACTCCAGGAGAAGGTGGGGGAAAAGCTGTTGCTCATCCCCCGGGTGTACACCAACAAACCCCGAACCACCGGCGCCGGGTACAAGGGGATGCTCCACCAGCCCAGCCCGGACAAGGCCCCGGACCTTCTGGGGGGCATCATCGCCATCCGGCGGCTGCACCTGCGGGTGATGGAGGAGACGGGTCTGACCTCCGCCGACGAGATGCTCTACCCCGAGAACCGCAGCTATTTAGACGACGTGCTCTCCTACGAGGCGGTGGGGGCCCGGTCCGTGGAGAACCAGCAGCACCGGCTCACCGCCAGCGGCATGGACATCCCTGTGGGCATGAAGAACCCCACCAGCGGCGACCTGTCTGTGATGCTCAACTCCATCCAGGCGGCCCAGTCGGGGCACACCTTCCTCTACCGGGGCTGGGACGTGACCACCACCGGCAACCCCCTGGCCCACGCCATCCTGCGCGGGGGCGTGGACAAGTACGGCACCTGCGTGCCCAACTACCACTATGAGGATTTGATGCGCCTGTGGGAGCTGTACCAGAAGCGGGGCCTCTCCTTCCCCGCCGCCGTGGTGGACGCCAACCACTCCAACTCCAACAAGCAGTACAGAGAGCAGCCCCGCATTGTCAGCGAGGTGCTCCACAGCCGCCGCCACAGCCGGGACGTAAACGCCCTGGTAAAAGGCGTCATGATCGAAAGCTACCTGGAGGAGGGCAGCCAGCCCATCGACGGGGCCCAGGTCCCCGGCCGGTCCATCACCGACCCCTGCCTGGGCTGGCCGGACACGGAACGCCTGCTCCTGGACATGGCGGAGCGGGTGTGAGGAAAGGGGGATCTCGCCATGAAAGAGCGGGTTTACAACAAACTGGTGCGGGACAGCATTCCCGACATCATCCAGGAGAAGGGGGAGACCCCGGTGTTCCGCACCTTGGACGACGGGGAATTCGCCCGCTGCCTGGAGGAGAAGCTCCGGGAAGAGGTGGAGGAGTTCCTGGCGGAGAAGAGCCTGGGCGAGCTGGGGGACATTCTGGAGGTGCTGGAGGAGCTGGCCCATTCCTTGGGCTGGACCGACCGGGAGATCCGCCAGGCCAAAGACGAAAAGGCCCAGCGAAACGGCGTGTTCCGGGAGCGCCTGTTCCTGGAAAAAGTCATCGAGGAGGAGTGACCCCATGGACGAAAAGGCCCGCACCCGGCAGCGGCTGGCGGACGCCGTCAAGGCGGAGATGGAGCGCGCTCCCCTGGACAAGATCACCGTCTCCCAGATTGTGGAGCGGGCGGGGGTGACACGGCAGACCTTCTACCGCAACTTTCGGGACAAGTACGACCTGGTGAACTGGCACTTCGAGGAGCTGGCCCAGAAGTCCTTTAAGCAGATGGGCGTCAGCCTCACCCTGCGGGAGGCCCTGATCAAGAAGTTCCAGTTCCTCAAGGGGGAGCGGACCTTCTTCACCCAGGCCTTCCGCTCCCGGGACCACAACTCCGTGGTGGCCTACGACTACCAGTGCATCCTGGAGTTCTACACCGCCGTGCTCCAAAAGAAGCTGGGGGTCTCCCGCCTGCCCGGGGACATCGCCTTCCTGCTGGAGATGTACTGCGACGCCTCCATCCACAAGACGGTGGAGTGGGTCACCACCGGCATGGAGCGGCCCATCCCAGAGCTGGTGGACCTGCTTTTAGCGGCCATGCCCGAAAAACTGAAAGACCTGCTCTCCGACCTGCAATAAACCCGTCCCTCCTTTTCGAGGGAGGTTTTTTCTGCCCCGCAAGTGACACTTTCCCCAAGTTGTCACTTGTTTTTCGGAAAACTACTTGCTACAATTTTGAGAGAAGAGAAAAGTGGGGCCGTCTGCCGCCCCGCTGCGGAGAAAGGAAGTCGTTTTACCATGGCAAACAGATTCATCCTCAACGAGACCTCTTACCACGGCAAGGGGGCCATCAAAGAGATCCCCGCCGAAGTCAAGGCCCGGGGCCTCAGCAAGGCCCTGGTCTGCTCCGACCCGGACCTTCTGAAGTTCGGCGTCACCCAGAAAGTCACCAGCGAGCTGGACGCCGCCGGCCTTGCCTACGAGATCTACTCCGACATCAAGGCAAACCCCACCATCGAGAACGTCCAGTCCGGCGTGGACGCCTTCCACAAGGCCGGGGCTGACTACATCATCGCCATCGGTGGCGGCTCCTCCATGGACACCGCCAAGGCCATCGGCATCATCGCCGCCAACCCCGAGTACGCCGACGTCCGCTCCCTGGAGGGCGCCGTCCCCACCAAGAACCCTTCGAAACCCATCATCGCCGTGCCCACCACCGCCGGCACCGCCGCCGAGGTCACCATCAACTACGTCATCACCGACGTGGAGAAGAACCGCAAGTTCGTCTGCGTGGATCCCCACGACATCCCCGTGGTGGCCGTGGTGGACCCCGACATGATGGCCTCCATGCCCAAGGGCCTCACCGCCGCCACCGGCATGGACGCCCTGACCCACGCCATCGAGGGCTACATCACCAAGGGCGCCTGGGAGCTGTCTGACATGTTCCACCTGAAGGCCATCGAGATTATCGCCAAGTCCCTCCGGGGCGCTGTGAACAACACCCCCGAGGGCCGGGAGGGCATGGCCCTGGGCCAGTACATCGCCGGCATGGGCTTTTCCAATGTGGGCCTGGGCATCGTCCACTCCATGGCCCATGGCCTCTCCGCCCTGTACGATACCCCCCACGGCGTGGCCTGCGCCATCATCCTGCCCACCGGCCTGGAGTACAATAAGCCCGTGGCGGGCAAGCGCTACCGCGCCATCGCCCAGGCCATGGGCGTGGAGGGCCTCGACCAGATGACTGACGACCAGGCCGCCGACGCCGCCATCGCCGCGGTAAAGCAGCTCTCCCAGGACGTGGGCATCCCTCAGAACCTCCACGGCATCCTCAAGGAGGAGGACGTACAGTTCCTGTCCCAGTCCGCCTTCGCCGACGCCTGCTGCCCCGGCAACCCCCGGGACACCAGCGAGGAAGAGATCGCCGGGCTGTACCGGAGCCTCTTATAAAGCATACGGAACAGCAAAAAGGAGGAGCGACCGCTCCTCCTTTTTCTTATTCCTCCGCAAAATAGTCGCTGTCTACCCGCTTGATCAGGTACGTCTTTTGCGTGGTAACTCCCAATCCATATTCGATCATCAGTTCCGTCAATTTCTGTCCATCAACTAAAATAATGTGCTGCGCCTCCCCATAGGCCCTTGCGCCTTGAGAGAAACGGGCTGTTGTGATAAAGAGTCCTTTCTCAATTTTGGGCGGCCCCATCATAGCTCCAGCGAATTTTTGTATCTCTGGCTTCCCAATAGAAACCGATGGATTCCAGCGCTTCGCCTGGATATAGATCAAATTAAACCCAAGCTTATCCTCATGAATAATCCCATCGATCCCATCATCGCCGCTGGCTTTTGTGACAAACCCATCGCCGTAGCCCATGGCCTTCATCAAATCGACTACAAGAGTCTCAAAGAAGCCAGGAGACTGCCGCATGATCTCTGACAGCAACTCTTCCGCCAATTCACTGTTAATCGTTTTATAAACGCGGTCTAGTGTCTCTTGGGGAGTTTCGGACACTTCCTGTACTTCCTCTGGCTTATCCTGGGGCACTGTTCTATTTTGAAACTCAGCAAAGGAGGGGTACCTCATCAAGTAGCTATTGGTGATCTCCACACCTTCCTCCAGCGCTTTTCTTCCCTCCTCCGTGATTTGCACGAAGCCTCTTTTGGGGGAATCTATAAGCCCTGCTTTTTTCAAGTAAGTGCGGGCCCACCCAATGCGATTCACAAAAACTCCCATGCCGCCGCTAGGAAGCGTCATCGCCATCTCCTCCGGTGAAATCCTGAGGAGTTCTCCGGCTTTCTCCCACACCTTCCGAATGGGCCAAACCTTCCCGTCGCTAAGGATAGACAGCACCGGCTGATATAGCTCGTTATACTTTGGAAGAGCCATTTTCCTTCTCCTCTCTATCTCGTCCGAATCAGCCCCACCACACACTCAATATGCTGGGTGTGGGGGAACATATCCACGGGCTGGATCTGCTCTACCCGGTAGTGGTTGGCCTGGAGGATCCCCAGGTCCCGGGCCAATGTCTCCGGGTCGCAGGAGATGTACACCACCCGCTTGGGCCCCAAGCTGCACAGGGCGGTGAGGAACGCCCGGCTGGCTCCCGCTCTGGGGGGATCGAGAAACACCAGGTCCCAGGGCTCGCCCGAAAGGGCCAGGCCCTCCATGTACTCCCCGGCGTCGCCGCAGGTAAACCAGATGTTTTTCACCCCATTGTCTTTTGCGTTCTGGATGGCGTCTCTCACTGCGTCCCGGTTCAGCTCCACCCCCAGCACCTCTTTGGCGCCGCTTTTCGCCGCCACAATGCCTATGGTCCCCGTGCCGCAGTAGGCGTCCAGCACCCGCTCCCGCCCGGTGAGGCGGGCAAACTCCATGGCCTTATTATAGAGCACCTGGGTCTGTTTGGGATTTATCTGGTAAAAGGACTTGGGCGAGATCCGGAACCGGCAGCCGCACAAGGTGTCGGTGATGGTCCCCGGGCCGAAGAGAACCTTCTCCCGCTCCCCCAGAACCATGGAGGTCCGCCGGTCGTTGACGTTCTGCACGATGGTGGTGATCTCCGGGTGGAGCTTCCGCAGGGCCCGGACGAAGTTGTTCTTCCCGGGGAACACCGGCGTCCCGGTGACCAGGACCACCATCACCTCCCCGGTGCCGAAGCCCCGCTTGACCAGCACGTGCCGGAGAAACCCCCGGCCGGTGTTCTCGTCGTAGGCGGTGAGTTTAAAGTCCTTTAAAAGCCCCCGGATGTCCACGATGATCCTGTCCGCCGTCTCGTCCTCCGTCAGGCAGGAGTCCACCGGCACCACCCAGTGGCTGCTGGACTGGTACACCCCGGAGATGATCTTGTTATGCCGTTTGTCAAAGGCGAAGGCCGCCTGCACCTTGTTCCGGTAGTGATAGGGACGCTCCATGCCCAGAATGGGCAGCACCTTCCCGAACTTCCCCAGCAGCTTCCGGCACCTGTCCTGCTTCCAGATGAGCTGCCGCTCATAGCTCATGTTCTGCAGCTGGCAGCCCCCGCACTTCCGGTACACCGGGCACTGGGGCCGCTGTTCCTCTGGGACCCGCTTCTCTTCCATCGCTTACCTTCCTCTCTTGCGGCAAGGCCCGCCGCCAGGGACCCCCAGTCCCCGGCAGCGGGCCTCAGGGCGTTTTGGACCTTCCCACCGTCTCTGTTATTTCTCCGGGAACTCCCTCCAGAACCAGGCCAGGGCCTGCTTGGAGAGCTGTTCCACAAACTTCTCCTTGCCCCGGCAGTAGCCCATGTAGTCCTCGGGCAACTCCTGGGCCAGCCGGGATTTCAACGCCCCGTAGGCAGCGGCCTGCTCCGGGTGGCAGCGCAGAAACTCCCGAAAGGCTATGTCTTTCAGGATGTTCCGGCTGTCGTCGAACTGGTACAGGTGCACGTGGTGGGTCCGGGGGGCGCCGTCCCCTCCCCGGCGCATGTACCGCCGCCCGGGGATGCCGCACTCCCCCAGGACTTTATAGCCCAGCTTTTCAAAGGCGGGGCGGCAGTCCTCCACCTTCGTTAAATCCCACACCAGGCCCATGATGTCGATCACCGGCTTGGCCCGCAGCCCCGGCACCGAGGTACTGCCCATGTGGAACATCCGCACCAGATTGTCCCCCAGCGCCGCCTCCAGCCGGGCGGCCTCCTGCCGGTACAGCTCCGGCCAGCGGGAGTCGTAGTCCGTCACGGTCACTTCCGCCATGGCGTCTCCTCAATACTTCCGGAACCGCTCATACCGCTTTTGCAGCAGTTCCTCCATGGGCAGGCTGGAGAGCTCTTCCAGAGTCTTCACCAGCTCCTCTTTGATCTGGCCGTAGGTCAGGGAGAAGTCCTTCTCCTCGGGGATGACCTTCTCCACCACACCCAGCTCTTCCATGTCCTGGGCGGTCAGGCGCAGGCACTCGGCGGCGTCCTTCACCTTTTTGGCGTCCTTCCACAGGATGGACGCGCAGCCCTCGGGGGAGATGACGGAGTACACCGCGTTCTCCAAAATCCACACCTGGTCGGCCACGGCCAAGGCCAGGGCCCCGCCGCTGCCCCCTTCCCCGATGAGCACCGACACAATGGGGGTCCGCAGGCCGGCCATTTTCACCAGATTCTCGGCGATGGCCTGGCCCTGGCCCCGCTCCTCGGCGCCCAGGCCGCAGTAGGCCCCGGAGGTGTCCACAAAGCACACCACCGGCCGGCGGAACTTCTCCGCCTGCTCCATCAGCCGCAGGGCCTTCCGGTAGCCCTCTGGGTTGGGGGCGCCGAAGTTCCGGCGGACCTTGTCCTTCATGTCGCTGCCCTTTTCCATGGCGATCACCGTCACCGGCTTGCCCTCCAGGGTGGCGATGCCCCCCACGATGGCCGGGTCGTCGGCGAAGCGCCGGTCCCCGTGGAGCTCCACAAAGTCCTGGAAGATGTGGTCGATGTAGGAAAGCCCGGTGGGCCGGCCCTTGGCTCTGGCCAGCAGGACTTTTTCGTAGGCGCTCATGCCTCTTCCCCCTTTCTATGGAACCGCAGCAGCCGGGAGATGGTCTCCCGCTGCTCTCCCCGGGGAACGATCAGGTCCACAAAGCCGTGCTCTAAGAGGAACTCGGCCTTCTGGAAGCCCTGGGGCAGCTTCTTGCGGATGGTCTGCTCGATGACCCGGGCCCCGGCGAAGCCGATGGTGGCCCCGGGCTCCGCCATGATGATGTCCCCGTCCATGGCGAAGCTGGCGGTGACCCCCCCGGTGGTGGGGTCGGTGAGAACCGTCAGGTAGAAAAGCCCCGCCTGGCTGTGGCGCAGCAGGGCCGCGCTGACCTTGGCCATCTGCATGAGGGAGAGGATGCCCTCCTGCATTCTGGCCCCGCCGGAGACGGTGTAGCCCACCACCGGCAGGCCGTGCCCGGCGGCGTACTCAAACAGGCGGGCGATCTTCTCCCCCACCACGGTGCCCATGCTGCCCATCATAAAGTTGGGGTCCATAACGAACAGGGCGCAGGGCTCCCCGCCGATCTGGGCGGCGCCGCAGACCACCCCCTCCTTTTCCCGAGAGGCCAGCTTGGCGTTTCTAAGCTTCTGGTCGTACCCGGGAAAGCCCAGCACGTCCCGGCTCATCAGCTCCCCGTCCAGCTCCTGGAAGCTGTCCTCGTCCACCAAGTAGGCGATGCGCTCCCTGGGGCCGATGCGGAAATGGTAGCCGCAGGCCGGGCACACATTCAAGTTTTCCTGCTGGTCGCTCAGCGCCACCAGCGCCCCGCAGTGGGGGCAGGCGTTGCGGATGCCAGCATCCTCCGCCTCTTTGCCCCCCTTTTCCAGCTCGTTCTGGGGGGAGCGGAACAGTCCCATCAGGTTCATTTCTCTCGGTCACCCTTTTCCTGTAAAATCACCGCTTGCCGAAGTCCTTCATAAAGTCGGTGTAGTAGTCGCCGTTTTTAAAGCGCTTGTCCCGAATGATCTCAATCTGGGTCTCGATGTTGTTCTTGGCCCCGTCCACCACCAGCTCGGAAAGGGCGGAGAGCATCTTGCGGATGGCCTCCTCCCGGGTGGAGGAGTAGACGATCATCTTCCCCAGCATGGAGTCGTAGTAGGGAGGGATCTCATACCCCTGGTAGAGGAAGGTGTCGAACCGCACCCAGGGCCCGCCCGGGGTGTGGAAGAAGTCCACCTTCCCCGGCCCCAGGGCGTTGATGCGGCACTCGATGGCCGCCCCCTGGACGTGGATGTCCTCCTGGGTGAAGTCCAGCTCCACCCCGGCGGCGATGCGGATCTGCCACTTGACGATGTCCACCCCGGTGACCAGCTCCGACACCGGGTGCTCCACCTGCAGACGGGTGTTCATCTCCATAAAGTAGAAGTCCCCATTCTTGTCCATCAGGAATTCCACGGTGCCGGCGTTGACGTACCCCGCGGCCCGGGCGGCCCGGGTGGCGGTCTCCATCAGCTTCTGCCTGGTCTCGGGCGAGACGCCGGGGGAGGGGGACTCCTCGATGAGCTTCTGGTTGTTCTTCTGGATGGAGCACTCCCGCTCCCCCAGACACACGATGTGCCCGGCCTCGTCGGCCAGCAGCTGCACCTCGATGTGCTTGACCGGGTGCAGGTACTTTTCCAGGTACATCCGGCCGTCCCCAAAGGCCTTCAGGGCCTCGCTGGAGGCGGTCTCGAAGGCCCGCTCCATGTCCTGGGGCTGCTCCACCAGGCGGATGCCCTTGCCGCCGCCGCCGGCGCTGGCCTTGAGCAGCACCGGGTAGCCGATCTCCTCCGCCGCCTTCAAAGCCTCCTGGCTGTCCCGGAGGATGTCGGTGCCCGGGGTGGTGGGCACGCCGTTTTCCTTCATCAGCCGCCGGGCGGCGTCCTTATCTCCCATTTTGGCGATGATCTCCGCCCCAGGGCCGATGAACTTGATGCCCATGCGCTGGCACTGGTCGGCGAAGTCCCTGTTTTCCGCCAGAAAGCCGTAGCCCGGGTGGATGGCCTGGGCGCCGGTGTACATGGCGGCGGAGAGGATTCTGGGGCCGTTTAAGTAGCTGTCCTCGGCCTTGGGCCCGCCGATGCAGATGGCCTGGTCGGCCAAAGCCACGTGGAGGCTCTCCCGGTCGGCCTCGGAGTACACCGCCACGGTGGAGATGCCCATCTCCTTGCAGGCCCGGATGATCCGGATGGCGATCTCCCCCCGGTTGGCGATCAAAATTTTCGTGAACATGCTCTCATCCTTTCCCCGGCCTGGGTGTTATTCCGCCTTCACCAAAGCGAAGGAGAACTCGGCGGTGACGCACACCTTGCCGTTAACCGACCCCTTGCCCTTGGCGAAGTAGAACTGCCCCCGCTGCCGGGTGATCTCGCACTCTGTCTCCAGGGTGTCCCCGGGCTTTACCTGGCCCCGGAACTTCACCTTGTCCAGGCTGGTGAAGAAGGGGGTGCAGCCCTGGGCGGCGCCGTTTGCCAGCAGCACGCAGGCGGACTGGGCCATCATCTCGCACTGGATGACCCCGGGCACCACCGGGTTGCCGGGAAAGTGCCCCTGAAGGAAGTACTCGTCCCCCTTGATGTGGCACTTGCCGTGGGCCACGCCGTCGATAAGCTCCACCTCATCCACCAGCAGCATGGGCTCCCGGTGGGGGAGAATCTTCTTGATTTCTTCTTTATTCATAACAAAACGTTCCTCCTGTAGCAATGGGGACCACTTGAAATCCAAAAAGTGACAAGTTAACGATTTTGCTAGGAAACATGCGGGTTTTGAACTTGTCAGTGTGACAAGTTAACACGGTG
>DXDU01000054.1 GCA_019115285.1 Candidatus Acutalibacter pullistercoris | reverse complement strand
GGTCTACGTTGCCACTTCGGTCGGCGCTGAACGGTCGCCACTGGCGACCAGCGCCCGAGCCGGCAGGCGAGACCAGGGGGTGGGCTTCGAAACGCTGACCCATCCAGCAGGCGAGACGGGGGTGGGCTCGCGTAAAGCTCGCCACCCAGCTTTGCTGCCGGTCGGGGCGGCGGCCTATCGCCCTGCGGGCGCGTGCGGCCGCCACCCCTGGCTCGCTTCTGTCGCGGCTGCGCCGCTCTTAAGGTCGTGGAGCTCCGCTCCACACCTCGCAAGCTTTTTGTAAAAAGCTTGACCAAAAACTTTTCGTTTTGCTCTACCGCCTCTCGCTTTCGCCGTACTCGGCGATGATCTCCTCCGCGATGGCCCGGCGGGTGGTGCGCTCTTCCATGGCGGCCCGCTGCAGGTACTCATGGGCCCCCTCCTCGTCTAAGTGGAGGTACTCCACCAGCAGGCACTTGGCCCGGGAGATCAGCCGCAGCTCTTCCAGCTTCTGGCGGAGCTTTTTGTTTTCCGCCTGGAGCTTCCCCACCCTGGCCTGGGAGGCCCGGAGCATCCCCGCCGCCTGGGCGAAGACCGCTTTGGAAAAGGGCCGCCCCAGGGTGAGCACCCCCGCTGCCGCCACCCGGGCGCTGACCTCCTCCCACAGCTCCGCCTTTACCGAAAGGAGCACCGGCAGGCCCTGGGCGGCGGCGTCCACAGCCAGGTCGTGGCCGAACTCGTCAGGCAGGGGCGCGGCGATCAGGAGCAGGTCCCAGTCCCCGGAGAGCAGCAGCCGCCGGGCTTCTCCGCCGCTGGCGGCCCGCTCCGCCTGGGGGAAGCCGCACTCCCGCAGCAGCCGCTCCCATTGGGGCAGGTACTTTTCCCCGCCCAGGACCAGCAGGGCCCTCCCCCCCTCAGGACCCGGCGTACGCACGGAGGATCTCCTGGGGCAGCAGCTCCCGCAGGAACTGGCTCTCCCGGCACCGGGCCTGGGCTTTGCGCAGGGAGCGGGCCAAAGGCTCCCCGGAGGCCGGCTGCAGGGCAAGGCCCTGCTCCACCCCCTGGACCCCGGCGTAGAGCAGCAGGGCAAAGCACAGGTAGGGGTTAGCGGCCCCGTCGGCGGCAGAGAGCTCGATGCGCCCGCCCGCCTTCCGGCGCAGAAGGCTGCCCCGGCCCGTGTCCGCCCAGGACAGGCTGTCCGGGGCCCCGAAGGTGCCCAGCCGCTGGTAAGATTCCTCCTGGGGGGCGAAGAACACCTGCATCTCCAAAAAGCGCTGGAGGATCCCCGCCAGGAAGGCGTCGGCGCAGGGCTCCCCGTCCTTGGTGGGGCGCATGGCGATGCGGAATCCGTTGCCCGCCTCCTCCAGCAGGGGCTTGGGGGAGAAGGTGGCCCACAGTCCGCTGCGGGCCGCCATCATCTTCACCACCGAGCGGAAGGTGATCACGTTGTCGGCGCAGGGCAGGGCGGGGCCGGGGGCGAAGTCGATGCGGTTCTGCCCCGGTCCGCTGATGTGCTGGGAGTACTGGGGCTCGATGCCCATCTCCTCCAGGGTCAGGCAGATGTCCCGGCGCACGTCCTCCCCCTTGTCCTCGGGGGCCTCGTCCAGAAAGCCGGCGCTGTCGAAGGGGGTGTCCGTGGGCTCCCCCTCCTCCCCGGTGCGGAACAGGTAAAAGTCGTTCTCCGCCCCGAAGTTCACCCGCAGCCCCCGCTTTCGGACGTAGCGCACCGCGTCCCGCAAAATCTTCCTGCCGTCCTGGGCGAAGGGCTCCCCGTCCTCTGTCTGCAAGTGGCAGTAGAACCGGGCCACCCTGCCGTGGCTGGGGCGCCAGGGCAGCAGGGAGATGGTGTCCGTGTCGGGGAACAGGAACAGCTCCCTGTCCCCGGGCTTGTAAAACCCCTCGACGCGGGAGGCGTCTACGGCGATGCCCTGTTCCAGGGCCCGGGGCAGCACCGAGGGCAGCACGGAGATGATCTTCTGGTGCCCGAACACGTCGCAGAAGGAGAATTTGATGAACTTCACGTCGTGGTCTTGGATGTACTCTTGCAGTTCCGCCAGGGTAATGGCCATAAAGCTCCCGCCTTTCGCGCTTTCTTTTCCTAAAGTATACTACGAACCCGCCCGTTTGAAAAGGTCTCTAGTTGTGGACGTACAGCTGCCGGTAGGGGTTCTGGGAATTGGGCGTCAGCAGGTAATACCCGCTTTGGAGCAGGGCTTCCGGCTCCCCGCCGAAGTGGCCGCAGAATTCCTCCACCAGGGGGCGGATCTGCTCTTTCTCCTCCTGGGAGGCCTGCCGGGCGGCCACCTGGTCCGGCAGGTCCGGGGGCAGGTGGCTGGTGCGCAGGAAGATCCTCCCCCCGTGCATCCCCGTGCCACAGAAGTTCCCCACCGGGCAGCGGTCCTCAGAGCCGATGCCCAGCACCAGGATGATCCCCCCGGCCTGGTACTCCCCCAGAAAGCTGCCGCACCGGCCCCCGATGACGATCTTCGGGGCCTTGTCCTCATACTCCTTCATGTGGATGCCGCAGCGGTAGCCTGCGTCCTTCTCAATAAACAGGGCCCCGCCCCGCATGGCGTAGCCCGCCGCGTCCCCGCAGGAGCCGTGGATGACGATCTCCCCGTCGTTCATGGTGTCCCCGGCGGCGTCCTGGGCGTTGCAGAACACCTCAATCTTGCCCCCGTCCAAATAGGCCCCCAGGGCGTTGCCCGGCACCTGCCGGACCTGGTAGGTCCCCTCTCCGGCCCCGGCGGCGATGTACCGCTGGCCTAACGAAAACCCTGTCATCTCTGGTCCCTCCTTGTCATGCGAACATCTCCCGGCGCTTCTCCCGGGAGAAGGCCAGGAACTGGGGCCTCTCCCGCAGCAGGCCAAAGTCCACCGTGGAAAGGGGCGTGCGCTCCCGGATGAGGGCGGTGTACACCCCGGCGTTCTCCAGGCAGTCCCCCACCAGGATATAGCCTTTTAACAGGCCGTCCTCCACGAAGAAGGCCTTGTAGGCTCCCCCGTCCTCCTGGACCAGCGCCTCCCCCCGGCAGCTGCCGGCGGTGATCAGGTGCAGGCCGAAGAGCCCCATGGCGTTCATGGCCACGGCCTGGTCGAACCGGGCGGGGAGGCCGGCCATATTCTTCCCCGCGCACTCCCCCTGGAGATAGGCGTTGGGCAGCAGGGCCAGCACCCGGCGCTCTCCGGTGGTCAGGTCCACGCTTTCGCAGCAGTCTCCGGCGGCGTACACATCCGGCAGGGTGGTAAGGCCCGTGTCATCGGTGACGATTCCCCGGGCCGCCTGGCCGCCCGCGTCCTTTACAAGGGACACGTTGGGCCGCACCCCCACCGCCACCACCAGGATGTCAAAGTCCACCGTGCCGCCGCTTTTTAAAAAGGCCCGGCCCTTTTCAAAGCGCGCCGCTGTGTCCCCCAGGTGGAAGCGAAGCCCCTGCCGCTCCAGGTGATTTTGCACCCGGCGGGCGGCCCTCTCGTCTAAAATGCTGGGCAGTATCTGGGGGGCCAGGTCGGCGATCTCCACCGACTTCACCCGCCCTGCGATGCCCTCGGCGCACTTCAGGCCGATGAGCCCCGCCCCCAGGATAAAGACCCGGCTCTCCGGGGTGAGGGCCGCCTCCAGGGCCTGGGCGTCCGCCAGGGAGAGGAAGGTGAATTTCCCCTCCACCCGCTCCAGCCCCGGGATCTCCGGCACAAAGGGCGCGGAACCCGTGGCCACCAGCAGCTTGTCGTAGGGGATCTCTTCCCCGTTTTCGCAGACCACCTTGCGCTCCCGGGGGCAGAGGGCCGTGACCGTCACCCCCAGCCGGGCGTCCACGCCCATGTCCCGGTAAAAGCTGTCGGGCCGGTACTTCATACGCTCCAGGTCGGTCTTGCCCTCCAGCAGGTAGGAGATCAGGGGCCGGGAATAGGTGTGGTGCTTTTCGCTTGCGATGAGGGTGATCTCCCCCTCTTTGTCCACCCGGCGGATGCCCTCCACGCAGCCGATGGCCGCCGCCGAATTGCCTATGATCACATAGCCCATTTACGCCCCCTCCTTTTCTTCAAAGACGATGGCCCGGTTGGGGCAGCCCCGCACGCAGGCCGGTTCCCCGGCGGCGCTGTCCAAACAGAGCTGGCACTTCTCCATGGGGCCGTCCCCGCTGGGGCGCAGGGCCCCATAGGGGCACACCAGCACGCAGGTGTAGCAGCCCACGCACTTGTCCCGGTCGATGCACACCACCCCGTCTCGTTTGGAGATGGCCCCGGCGATGCAGCTCTTCAGGCACAGGGCATCGCCGCAGTGGCGGCAGGACACGGCGAAATGCACGCCGTCCGCCCTGTCCTCCACATGGATGCGGGGCCGGATGTCCTTGTCCTTCAGGGCTTTTACCATGTCATCCTGGCCGGAGTTTGAAAAGGCACAGTTGTACTCGCACAGATGGCACCCCAGGCACCACTCTTCCCTCACGTAGACTCGTTTCATACCGCTCCCCCCTCACTCTCCGGCGTGTTTGACGCCCAGCACCCGCAGCTCGGCGTCAGTCAGGCCCACGCCCCGGAGCATCAGCCGGTTGCCCCGGGCGGCCTCGATGGAGTTGATGCCCATGCCCCCCATCATCTCCTTGAGCTCGTGGGTCCAGGCGGTGACCAGGTTTACAAGACGCTTCGCGCCCACCTCCGGGTTTAAGCGCTTGACCAGGTCGGGCCGCTGGGTGGCGATGCCCCAGTTGCACCTGCCGCTGTGGCAGCTGCGGCACAGGTGGCACCCCAAAGCCAGCAGGGCCGCCGTGCCGATGTACGCCCCGTCCGCTCCCAGCAAAATGGCCTTGAGCAGGTCGGCGCTGGAGCGGATGGACCCGCCCACCAGCAGGGACACCTCATTGCGGATGCCCTCCTCCCGCAGGCGCTGGTCTACGGCGGCCAGGGCCAGCTCGATGGGAATGCCCACGTTGTCCCGGATGCGGGTGGGGGCCGCCCCCGTGCCGCCCCGGAAGCCGTCGATGGCGATGACATCCGCCCCGCTGCGGGCGATGCCCGAGGCGATGGCCGCCACGTTGTGCACCGCGGCGATCTTCACGATGACGGGCTTCTGGTAGTTCGTGGCCTCTTTTAAGGAGTACACCAGCTGCCGCAGGTCCTCGATGGAGTAGATGTCGTGGTGGGGGGCCGGGGAGATGGCGTCGGTGCCCGCGGGGATCATCCTGGTGCGGGACACGTCCCCGGTGATTTTGGCCCCAGGCAGGTGGCCGCCGATGCCGGGCTTGGCCCCCTGGCCCATTTTGATCTCGATGGCCGCCCCGGCGTTTAGGTAGTCCTTGTGGACGCCGAACCGGCCGGAGGCCACCTGGACAATAGTGTTCGCCCCGTACTGGTAGAAGTCCCGGTGCAGGCCGCCCTCGCCGGTGTTGTAGAAGATGCCCAGCTCCGACGCCGCCTGGGCCAGGCTCTGGTGGGCGTTGTAGCTGATGGAGCCGTAGCTCATGGCGGAGAAGAGAATGGGGGTGGAGAGCTCCAGCTGGGGCGGCAGGCCGGGCACAATCCTGCCCTGCTCGTCCCGCCTCACCCGGGTGGGCTTCTTCCCCAGAAAAGTCTTGGTCTCCATGGGCTCCCGCAGGGGGTCGATGGGCGGGTTCGTCACCTGGGAGGCGTTTAGCAGCAGCTTATCCCAGTACACCGGGTACTCCTTGGGGTTGCCCATGCTGGAGAGGAGCACCCCGCCGCTTCCCGCCTGGCGGTAGATCTCCTCCATGGACTGGCGGGACCAGTTGGCGTTCTCCCGGAAGGTGTGGCCGCTCTTCACGATCTTCAACGCCCGGGTGGGGCACAGGGCCACGCACCGGTGGCAGCTGACGCACTTGCTCTCGTCCGCCGTCATCTTTTTCGTCTCCGGGTCGTAGCGGTGGACCTCATTGGCGCACTGCCGCTCGCACACCCGGCAGGCGATGCACCGGTCCCTGTCCCGTATCACTTCAAATTCTGGGTAGATCCATTCCATTGCGTTTCCCTTCTTTCTGGGCTATTGTCCCAGCCGTTCCAGCCGGGCCATGGCCTCTCTGGTCTGGGCCGGGTCTCCAAAGGCGGTGAGCCTAAACCACCCCTCCCCGTTTCTGCCAAAGCCCTCCCCCGGGGTGCCCACAATCTGGGCCCGCTCCAAGAGGAAGTCGAAATAGTCCCAGCTGCCCAGGCCCTCCGGGCACTTGAGCCACAGGTAGGGGGAGTTGACCCCGCCGGTGTAGGGGATGCCCAGCCGGTCCAGGGCCTCCATCATCACCCGGGCGTTTTCCTGGTAGCAGGCGATGGCCTCTCTGATCTGGCGCTGGCCCTCTGGGGTGAAGACCGCCTGGGCCCCCCGCTGGGTCAGGTAGCTGACGCCGTTGAATTTGCACCCCTGCCGCCGCTGCCACAGTTTCCCCAGGGAAACCCCGCCAAAGCGCAGCTCCCGGGGGAGGACGGTGTAGCCGCAGCGCATGCCGGTAAAGCCCGCGGTTTTGGAGAGGGAGCAGAACTCCATGGCGCACTGCTTCGCCCCGGGGATCTCAAAAATGGAGTGGGGCAGCCCAGGCTCTGTGATAAAGGCCTCGTAGGCCGCGTCGTAGAGGAGCACCGCCTTCTGCTCCAGGGCGTAGTCCACCCAGGCCTGTAATTGCTCTTTGTTGTAGGCGGCGCCGGTGGGGTTGTTGGGGGAGCAGAGATAGATCAGGTCCGCCCGCCGCCCCGGGTCCGGCAGGGGGAGGAAGCCGTTCTCCTCCGTGGCGTCCAGGTACACGATGGGTCTGCCGTCCATCACGTTGGTGTCCACGTACACGGGGTACACCGGGTCGGGGATGAGCACGGTGTTGTCCCGGTCGAACAGGTCTAACATGTTCCCCAGGTCGCTTTTGGCCCCGTCCCCCACAAAGATCTCCGAGGGGTCCAGCTCCACCCCGAAGTTTTTGTAGTACCCGGCGATGGCCTCCCGGAGAAAGGGGTAGCCGTCGCTGTCCGGGGAGTAGCCGTGGAAGGTCTCCTGGCGGGCCTGGTCCTCCACCGCCTTGTGCAGGGCGTCGATTACCGCCGGGGCCAGGGGCCGGGTCACGTCCCCAATGCCCAGCCGGATGATTTTCGCCTCCGGGTGCTCCTTCTGGTAGGCCGCCACCTTCTTCGCGATGGTGACGAACAGGTAGCTCTCTCCCAGGTTTTTAAAATGCTCGTTGAGTCTCACAGGCGCTCTCCTCTCTTCCGGCGGCGCTCCAGGGCCGCTTTCACAAATCCCGCGAACAGGGGGTGGGGCCGGTTGGGCCGGGATTTGAACTCCGGGTGGAACTGCCCCGCCACGAAGAAGGGGTGCTCCGCCAGCTCCACCGTCTCCACAATGCGGCCGTCGGGGCTCAGGCCGGAGAGCACCATGCCGGCGGCCTCCACCGTCTCCCGGTAGTCGTTGTTGAACTCAAACCGGTGGCGGTGGCGCTCGTGGATCAGGTCCTGGCCGTAGCACTCTCTCAGCTTGGTGCCGGGCTTTACCCTACAGGGGAAGCTGCCCAGCCTCAGGGTGCCGCCCTTGTCCCGGTCCTGGTTCTGGCCGGGCATGTAGTCTATGACCTTGTGGCGGCCCTGTGGGGCGAACTCCCCGGAGTTGGCGTCTTTGATGGCGCACACGTTCCGGCAGAATTCAATCACCGCCACCTGCATCCCCAGGCAGATGCCCAGGTAGGGCACACCCTGTTCCCGGGCGTACCGGCAGGCGGCGATCATCCCCTCAATCCCCCGGCTGCCAAAGCCCCCGGGGATCAGGATGCCGTCGGCCCCGGAGAGTTTGCCTGCGGCGTTTTCCTCCGTCAGGGTCTCAGAGTCCACCCAGTCGATGTCCACCTTCGCGGACAGGCCGTAGCCCCCGTGGCGCAAAGCCTCCATCACCGAGAGGTAAGCGTCGTGGAGCTTGACGTACTTGCCCACCAATGCCACCCGCACCGTCTCTTTGGGGGAGCGGATCTGCCTTACCAGGGCCGTCCACTCCGAGAGGTCCGGAGGCGGGGCTTCCAGGTGGAGCTCCCGGCAGACGATGTCGGAAAAGTGGTGCTGCTCCAGCATGAGCGGGGCCTCGTACAGCACGGGGATGGTCTGGTTCTCGATGACGCAGTCGGGCCGCACGTTGCAGAACAGGGCAATCTTCTGGAAGATGCTCTCGTCGGTGATGGGCTCGTCGGTGCGCAGGACGATGATGTCCGGCTTGATGCCCATGCTCTGCAGTTCCTTCACCGAGTGCTGGGTGGGTTTCGACTTGTGCTCCCCGGAGCTTTTCAAGTAGGGCACCAAAGTCACGTGGATATACAGGGCGTTTTCCGGCCCCACCTCCTGGCCCACCTGGCGGATGGCCTCTAAGAAGGGCTGGCTCTCAATGTCCCCGGCGGTGCCCCCGATCTCCGAGATCACCACGTCCGCCCCGGCGTGCTGGCCCACGTTGTAGAGAAAGCTTTTGATCTCCGAGGTGATGTGGGGGATGACCTGCACCGTCTCCCCCAGGTACTCCCCCCGGCGCTCCTTGTTTAATACGTTCCAGTACACCCGGCCGGTGGTCAGGTTGGAGAACTTGTTCAGGTCCTCGTCGATGAACCGCTCGTAGTGGCCCAGGTCCAGATCGGTCTCCAGCCCGTCCTCGGTGACGTACACCTCCCCGTGCTGGTAGGGGCTCATGGTGCCCGGGTCCACGTTGATATAGGGGTCCAGCTTCTGGGCGGCCACCTTCAGCCCCCTGGCTTTCAGCAGCCGCCCCAAAGACGCCGCGGTGATCCCCTTCCCCAGCCCGGAGACCACGCCCCCGGTGACGAAAATAAACTTCTGCATCTCTCTGCCTCCTACACTTCTACCGTGCCCTGAAATACGGTGACGGCCTCCCCGGTCATCCACACCCGGCGGCCCTCCACCCGGATGGTCAGCTCCCCGCCCCGCAGCCGGACGGTGACGTCCTCCCCCGCTGGGCAATAGCCGTTTGCGATGGCCGCCGCCACGCTGGCGCAGGCCCCGGTGCCGCAGGCCAGGGTCTCCCCGCTGCCCCGCTCCCACACCCGCATGGTTAGCGTGTGGGGGTCGAGCACCTGGATAAACTCCGTGTTCACCCCCTGGGGGAACAGGGGGTCGCGCTCGAACCTGGGGCCCAGGGCAGGAAGGTCCAGCTCCTCCGGGTCGCCGCCGAAGACCACGCAGTGGGGGTTGCCCATGGAGACGCAGGTGATGGGATACTCGCCTCCGGCCACCCGCACCCGCCGGCCCACCACCTGCTCCCCAGGCAGTTTGACCGGCACGTCTTCCGGAGAGAATTCCGCCTCCCCCATGTCCACGGTGACCAGCCCTGTCTCCCTGTGGACCTGGCAGGTCTTGACCCCGCTGCGGGTCTCGATGCGCACCGTGTCCCCCCGGGCGATGCCCCGATCCACCACGTATTTTGCCACGCAGCGGATGCCGTTGCCGCACATATTCCCCTCGCTGCCGTCTAAGTTGAACATGCGCATTTTGGCGTCTGCCGCCTCCGCGGGGCAGATGAGGATCACCCCGTCCCCGCCGATGCCCTTGTGCCGGTCAGAGAGCTTTACCGCCAGGGCCGCCGGGTCCTCCACCTGCTGGCGGAAGCAGTCGATGTAGATGTAGTCGTTGCCGCAGCCCTGCATTTTTGTAAAGGAAAGGGTGCTCATACACTCACCGCCCCCCTTCCAGCCGGTAGACCACCGGCTCCCCGCCTTTGGGGGAAAAGAGGCTGTCCAGCTCTGGGGCGATGACTCGGATGGCGCTCTCCTCGCTGGCGATGTACACGGTGCCGTCCTTCTCCCCCACCACCATGCTCCGCAGCTTCAGCCGGTCGTTTAAGGCCAGGATGCCCCCGGTAAAGCCCACCAGAATGGAGAAAGGCCCTGTCACCAGCAGACCGGAGAAGGCGCTACGCAGGTAGGTGAGCCGGGCCTGCTCCTCCGGCTCCATGCGCTGGATGGTGCTCCAGAAGGGGGCGGCCAGCACCTGGGAGGCCTCCTCATAGGAGAGGCCCCGCCGCCGCACCAGAAAGTCGATGAGGTAGGTGATGACCTCCGTGTCCGTCAGCAGGCAGCACTGGTAGCCGTACATCTCAATGGCCCGGCGGTTGGCGTCGTAAGAGGAGATCTCCCCGTTGTGCACCACCGAGCGGTCCAAAAGCCCAAAGGGGTGGGCCCCGCCCCACCAGCCCGGGGTGTTGGTGGGGTACCGGCCGTGGGCGGTCCAGCAGTAGGCCTTGTAGTCCTCCAGCCGGTAGAACTCCCCCACGTCCTCCGGGTAACCCACGGCCTTAAAGATGCCCATGTCCTTGCCGGAGGAGAAGATGTAGGCCCCCTCGATCTGGGCGTTGACCCGGATGACGCACCGGGCGGTAAAGGTGTCCTCATCCAGCTGGCTTTCGGAGAGCTTGGTGTGCAGGGGCTCCACAAAGTACCGCCAGATCAGGGGCGGGTCGGTGATGGCCGGGGTCTTCCGGGTGGGGATCTTCTGCTGGTCCACCACGTCGAAGTGCTCGTCGAGAAACGCCTCGCAGCGCTCCTTGGCCCCCTTGTGGTCGTAGAACACGTGGAGGGCGTAGAACTCCCGGTACTCCGGGTAGATGCCGTAGGCGGCAAAGCCCCCTCCCAGGCCGTTGGAGCGGTCGTGCATCATGGCGATGGACCGGATGATGTCCTCTCCGTTTCTCCGCTGGCCCGTTTTGGAAAAGATGGCGGACACGGCGCAACCAGAGGGGATGCGCTGGCCATCGATGCCTTCTCGCAGCATAGAACTCTCCTGCCTTTCCCGGCCGGCTCAAAGGGAGGCCCGGCCCGATTTTCCCAGAAAGCGCCCTCTCCCAAAACGCAGGAAGAGAATGGCTCTCCTGCGATTGAAAGGGGGCTGAAAAACGAGAAGGCGCCCGGACCGCCAGCGGGAGAAGCTCTCTCGCTGCCAGTCCGGACGCCTTTGTCCATGGGGTGTAGTATACCTCCTGGCGGGGCCTTTGTCAAGAGATTTTGCAGGATGGATTTTAAAATCCTGCAAAATTCTGGGAGGTTCCCCAAAAGTTCCCCGGGCTTTCCCGGGGCGGTTTGTGCACTGGGGAGAAACCCGCCCCGCCCCCTTGACAAGCGGGCCCGCCCCGCCTATAATGGCCCCAGACCAGCAAAGGCGCTGGGGGCTTTCCCGCCCCCGGCGCCTTCTTTTGTTTTGGAAAACAGGCTGGAAACCCAACAAAGAAAAGAGTGGTACTATGGGAACCTGTGGCGAAAGAAAATCTGTGCCGGAGCTGTTTGGCAGCCGGGTGTTCAACGACGACGTGATGCAGGAGCGCCTGCCCAAAGATGTATACAAATCTTTGCGAAAGACCATCGACGAGGGAAAGGACCTGGACCTGGGCGTGGCCAACGCCGTGGCCAGCGCCATGAAGGACTGGGCCGTGGAGCAGGGGGCCACCCACTTCACCCACTGGTTCCAGCCTTTAAACGGCATTACCGCCGAAAAGCACGACAGCTTCATCTCCCCCACCTCCGACGGCCGGGTCATCATGCAGTTCTCCGGCAAAGAACTGATCAAGGGCGAGCCCGACGCCTCCTCCTTCCCCTCCGGCGGGCTGCGGGCCACGTTTGAAGCCCGGGGCTACACCGCCTGGGACCCCACCTCCTACGCCTTCGTCAAGGGGGATTCCCTCTACATCCCCACGGCCTTCTGCTCCTACAGCGGGGAAGTGCTGGACAAGAAGACGCCCCTGCTGCGGTCCATGGAGGCGCTGTCCCAGCAGGCCCTGCGGCTGCTGCGGCTGTTCGGGGATCACCAGTCCAAGCGGGTGGTGACCACCGTGGGCCCGGAGCAGGAGTACTTCCTCATCGACAAGAAGCTCTACGACCAGCGGCCGGACCTGCTCTACACCGGCAGGACCCTCTTCGGCGCCAAGGCCCCCAAGGGCCAGGAACTGGAGGACCACTACTTCGGGTCCATCAAGCCGAGAATCGCCGCCTTTATGAAGGAGCTGGACGAGGAGCTGTGGAAGCTGGGAATCCTGGCGAAAACAAAGCACAACGAGGTGGCCCCCGCCCAGCACGAGCTGGCGCCCATCTTCACCACCACCAACGTGGCCACCGACCACAACCAGCTGACCATGGAAGTGATGAAAAACGTGGCCGCCCGCCACGGCCTGGTGTGTCTGCTCCACGAGAAGCCCTTCGAGGGGGTCAACGGCAGCGGCAAGCACAACAACTGGTCCCTGTCCACCGACCGGGGAGAAAACCTGCTGGACCCCGGCAAAGACCCGGCGGAGAACACCCGGTTCCTGCTGTTTTTGGCCGCCATCATCAAAGGGGTGGACGAGTATCAGGACCTGCTGCGCATCTCCGTGGCCAGCGCCGGGAACGATCACCGCTTGGGGGCCAACGAGGCGCCTCCCGCCATTGTGTCCATGTTCGTGGGCCAGGAGCTGGAGGGGATCTTAGAGGCCCTGCAGCTGGGCTGCGCCTACACCGGCACAGAGGAAAAGAAGCTGGACACCGGCGTCCACGTGCTGCCGGACCTTGCTATGGACACCACCGACCGGAACCGCACCTCCCCCTTCGCCTTTACGGGGAACAAATTCGAGTTTCGCATGCTGGGCTCGGCCATCTCCATCGCCTGCCCCAACATCATGCTCAACACCATTGCCGCCGAGGAGTTCCGCCAGTTCGCCGACCTGCTGGAGGGCTCGGAAGACCTGGAGACAGACGCCAGGGAGCTGGTGCAGCGGGTGATGCTCCGCCACGGGAGGATCATCTTCAACGGCGACGGGTACTCCGCCGCCTGGCAGCAGGAAGCGGAGCGCCGGGGCCTTTTGAACCTGCCCACCACCGTGGACGCCCTGCCCC
>DXDU01000053.1 GCA_019115285.1 Candidatus Acutalibacter pullistercoris | reverse complement strand
CGCCGGCCTGATGCGCCAGGAGTACATCGACCCGGAGGTGGTGCTGTCCCCCCAGGACGCCTTCTACGCGGAAAAGACCAGCCTGCCACTGGCGGAATCCGCCGGGCATGTGTGCAGCGAGTTTGTCATGTGCTATCCGCCGGGGATTCCCATTTTGGCTCCGGGGGAGCGGATCACCCCGGAGATTGTGCGGTATATCCAGTACGCCAAGGAAAAGGGGTGCAGCATGACCGGTCCCGAGGACCCGGACATCCGCCGCCTGAACGTGTTGAAGGGAGTGTATTGACCCATGGAGTTTTGGTTTTCCGAAATGCACACGCCCCATGTAAAGCTGTCCATTCGGGTGGACCGGCAGCTGTACAGCGGGAAAAGCGAGTTTCAGCGCATCGATGTGTTCGACTCCCCGGAGTTTGGCCGGTTTCTCACCCTGGACGGCTACATGATGCTGACGGAAAAGGACGAGTTCATCTATCACGAGATGATTACCCATGTGCCGATGGCGGTGCATCCCCATGTGGAAAAGGTGCTGGTTATTGGCGCGGGGGATGGGGGCGTCATCCGGGAGCTGGTCCAGTATCAGGATTTGAAGCACATCGATATGGTGGAGATCGATCCCCTGGTGGTGGAGGTGTGCAAGAAGTACCTGCCCAAAACCGCCTGCCGCCTGGAGGACCCCAGGCTCACCATCCACTACGAGGACGGGCTGAAGTTCATCCGCTCCCGGCAGGAGGAGTACGATTTGATCATTGTGGACTCCACCGACCCCTTCGGCCCTGGGGAGGGGCTGTTCACCCGGGAGTTTTACGGCAACTGCTTCAAGGCCCTGAAAGAGGACGGCATCCTCATCAACCAGCACGAGAGCCCCTTCTACCCCGGGGACGCCGCCGCCTGCCAGCGCACCCACAAGAACATTGTGGAGAGCTTCCCCATCAGCCGGGTGTACCAGGCCCACATTCCCACCTATCCCTCGGGCCACTGGCTGTTCGGGTTCGCCAGTAAGAAATACCACCCCCTAAAGGATCTGGACGAGACCCGGTGGAACATGCGGGGCATCCCCTGCCGGTACTACACCACCACCCTGCACAAGGGGGCGTTTTACATTCCAGCCTACGTGGAGGAGCTTTTAAAACATGTTGAGAAAGAATATTGAGACCTTCCTGTGCTGCGACAGGGAGTGGCAGGAAGCGGGCACCGTCCTGTTCGGCGCGCCCTTCGATTCCACCACCTCCTACCGGCCGGGCTCCCGGTTTGGCAGCGCGGCCATCCGCCGGGAGAGCTACGGCATCGAGAGCTACAGCCCCTACCAGGACAAAGACCTGCTGGACAGCGCCGTCTTTGACAGCGGGGATATCGAATTGCCCTTTGGGGACACAGCCCTGGCCCTGGCCCAGATCGAGGAGCGGGCCGCCGCCATTTTAGGGGCGGGGAAGCGCCCCTTCCTGCTGGGGGGCGAGCACCTGGTGACCCTGGGGGCCTTCCGGGCGGCCTTTTCGAAGTACCCGGACATTCACATCCTCCATTTCGACGCCCACGCCGATTTGCGGGAGGACTACCTGGGGGTGGGGCTCTCCCACGCCTGCGTGCTGCGCCGCTGCTGGGAGCTTTGCGGCGATGGGAAGATCTTCCAGTTCGGCATCCGCTCCGGGGACCGGGAGGAGTTCCGCTGGGGGGCTTCTCATGTGTCCACCCACAAGTTCGACTTGAACGGCCTGGAATCCTGCCTGGAGCAGCTGGGAGACACCCCGGTGTACTTCACCCTGGACCTGGACGTGCTGGACCCCAGCGTGTTCCCGGGAACCGGCACCCCGGAGCCCGGGGGCGTTTCCTTTGAGGAGCTGCGCAAGGCGGTCACGTTGGTGTGTCAGAAAGCCAACGTGGTGGCCTGCGACGTCAACGAACTGAGCCCGCCCTACGACCCTAGCGGTGTCTCCACCATGGCGGCGTGCAAGATCGTAAGAGAGATGCTGCTGGCCCTGGACTAAAAGAAAACAACCGCGCAGCGGCGTAAAAGTTTTCGGCGCAGCCTTTTTCAAAAGGCTGCGACCTTAGAAAGCAAAGCGCAGCTTTGCGGAAAAAAGAGATAGGCCCAAGCCCGCAGGCGCCTAGCAGGCGATAGGGCGCTGGGCCGGCTGGTTTCCGCCATGCTCTCCGGTGGGTTTCAGGAAACCGTCCGGGCCCTTGTTTACAGGCGTCCGGCCTGATATGACAACGGCCCTGGTTTTTCCCTCCCGGCTGCGCCGCAAGGGCAAGACCGGAAGGCTCCGCCTTACCAACCGACAGCTTTTTGAAAAAAGCTGGACCAAAAACTTTTGTGCGCTTCCCGCGCTGATTTTACCCTACTACAAAGGAGTGTTCCCCATGAGCAAACTTCTCATCATCGGCTGCGGCGGCGTGGCCAACGTGGCCATCCGCAAGTGCTGCCAGTGCGACGACCTGTTCACACACATCTGCATCGCCTCCCGCACCAAGTCCAAGTGCGACGCCCTGAAGGCCGATCTGGAGGGCAAGACCAAGACTCAAATCACCACCGCCCAGGTGGACGCCGACGACGCCTCCCAGGTGGCGGCCCTCATCCGGGAATACCAGCCCGATTTGGTGATGAACATCGCCCTGCCCTACCAGGATTTGGCCATTATGGACGCCTGCCTGGAGTGCGGCGTCAACTACCTGGACACCGCCAACTACGAGCCCGAGGACCTCTCCGACCCGGCCTGGCGGGCCCGGTACGAGAAGCGCTGCAAAGAGGAGGGCTTCTCCGCCTACTTCGACTACTCCTACCAGTGGGACTACAAGGAGAAGTTTGAAAAGGCCGGCCTCACCGCCCTGCTGGGCACCGGCTTCGACCCGGGCGTCACCCAGGCCTACTGCGCCTATGCCCAGAAGCACCTGTTCGACGAAATCCACACCATTGACATTTTAGACTGCAACGGGGGAGACCACGGCTATCCCTTCGCCACCAACTTTAACCCCGAGGTAAACCTCCGGGAGGTGTCCGCCCCCGGCTCTTACTGGGAGGACGGCCATTGGGTGGAGATCGAGCCCATGAGCATCAAGCGGGAGTACGATTTTAAAGAGGTGGGGAAGAAGGACATGTACCTTCTCCACCACGAGGAGATCGAGTCCCTGGCGAAGAACATCCCCGGCGTCAAGCGCATCCGGTTCTTTATGACCTTCGGCCAGAGCTATCTCACCCATATGAAGTGTCTGGAGAACGTGGGCATGCTCTCCACCACGCCCATCGAGTTCCAGGGTCAGCAGATTGTGCCCATCCAGTTCTTGAAAGCGCTCCTGCCCGACCCGGCCAGCC
>DXDU01000052.1 GCA_019115285.1 Candidatus Acutalibacter pullistercoris | reverse complement strand
CGTCCTCGGAGAAGGCGGACTGGGTGCGGCCGTAGACGATCTGCAGGAACAGCTCCCGCATGGCGGTGTTGATGGCGTCGCACACCAGGTCGGTGTTGAGACACTCCAACAGGGTCTTGCCGGGGAGGATCTCGGCGGCCATGGCGGCGGAGTGGGTCATGCCGGAGCAGCCCAGGGTCTCCACCAGGGCCTCCTGGACGATGCCTTCCTTCACGTTCAGGGTGAGCTTGCAGGCGCCCTGCTGGGGAGCGCACCAGCCCACGCCGTGGGACAGGCCGGAGATGTCAGAGATCTGGTAAGACTTGACCCACTTGCCCTCTTCCGGGATGGGAGCCGGGCCGTGATGGGGGCCCTTCTTCACCGTGCACATATTTTCCACTTCATGGGAATAGTTCATATTGGTACTCCTTTCGGTTTTCTATTGTTCCGGGTGCGGTGGCCCCGGAATACCAATTTCTTTGTCCATTATATACGGAATTTCCCCGTACTTCAAGGGCTTTGCCGAAATTTTAACAGCAAAGGCCTCACTTTTCTCACAGAGCCCCTGTCCCCTGCCCCGCTTTCTCCAGGCACGCAGCCGGGTCCAGGGTCAGGGCGCCGTCGGGGAACAGGAAACAGGGCACCCCCAGCTTTCCCGCGGAACGGGCCGGGCCCAGCTCCGCCCGGGTGTCCCGCAGGCGCAGAAACTCCTTCAGGGCCCTGGTGCTCTCGGTGATCTCCACATACCGGTAGCCTGTAAAGCCCTGTTCGGCGAAGAGGGACAAGGCCTCCCGGCAGTCGGGGCAGGTGTAGGTGCCGTAAAAGGTCACCTCCCCCTCCCCGAAGGACTGGGCCAGGGACAGGTCGTACTCCCGCACCTCGCAGTTGCCCATGGAAAAGCAGAAGTACTCCTCGTTTGTCATGTCGTGAAAGTAGCTCTCGATCACCCGGCAGACGCCCCCGTGGCACACCACCAGCACCCGCTGGTCCGGCCAGGCCCGGGCGGCGTCCTCCAGGAAGCCGTACACCCGCCGGCCCGTCACCATGTGGGACTCCCCGCCGGGGTAGCGGGTGGCAAAGCTCTTTTTGTGCGCGAGAAACCCCTCATCGAACCGGGAGCCTCCCTCGTACTCCCCGTAGTCCTGCTCCCGCAGCCGGGGGTCCAGCAGCAGGGGCAGGTCCCGGCCCTGGCTGATCAGCTCCGCCGTCTGCCTGGCCCGGAGCATAGGGGAGCACACCACCAGGTCCAGCGGGGTGTCCGCGAGCTGAGCGCCGGTCTCCAGGGCCTGGGCCCGGCCTGTGTCGTTGAGGGGCAGGTCGGTGGTGCCGCAGACGATGTTCTCCGCGTTCCAGGCGGTCTCCCCGTGGCGTGTGACATACAGTTTCATGGCGCCACCTCAATACCAGGTCAGGTCCGGGGTGCCGTCCAAGTCGCAGAGGAACCGGGCCAGCAGGTCGATGCACCCCTGGATGTCGGAGAGGCAGCCCACCTCGGCGGGGGTGTGCATGTACCGCAGGGGGATGCTCACCAGGGAGAAGGGCACCCCCTCCCCCGTCTTGTGAATCACGTCCCCGTCGGTGCCGGTGCGGCCGGTGGCGGCCTCCATCTGCACGGGGATGTCCTCTTCCTCCGCCGCTTGCCGCAGCAGCTCCTGAAGCTTCCGGTGGCAGCTGGGGTTGTTCACCAGCACCGGGCCGCCGCCCACCCGCACATCCCCGGTGGCGGCCATGTCCATCCCAGGGTAGTCGCTGGTGTAAGTCACGTCCACGGCGATGGCCAGGGCGGGCTTTACCCGGGCGGCGGTGAAGTACGCCCCGTTCATGGTGGTCTCCTCCCCCACGGTGGCGGCCCCGTAGACTCCCACCTTACAGCCCAGGGCGGCGGCCTTTTTCACGGCCTCCAGCACGATGAAGGCCCCGGTGCGGTTGTCCATGCCCCGCCCGGAGATCCTGCCGTTTAAAAGCTCCCGGCAGTCCGTGTCGAAAACCACCGTGTCCCCCAGGGCCACGTGGGCCAGGGCGTCGGCCTTGTCTAAGGCCCCAATGTCCACGGTGAGCTCCTTGGCGGCCAGGTCCGCCTTCTTCTCCAGCTCCCTGGTGTGGACCACAGACCCGTAGAGCACCCCCTCCCGGGTCATGACCCGCACCTTGTGGCCGGGGTACAGGGGGGCGAAAATGCCCCCTGCCCGGTTCACCCGGAGGAAGCCCTCTTCCGTCACCGCGGTGACCAGCAGGCCGATCTCATCCATGTGACCGGAGAGCAGCACCCGGCAGGGGTTCTCCGGGTTGAGCACGGCGATGACATCCCCGATCTCGTCGGTGTCCACCCGGTGGGCGAAGGTTCCGGCGTAGCCGTAGAGCTTCTTCCCCAGCTCCACCTCCCGCCCGGACACAGACGGGGTGGAGAGCATGTCAAACAACAAGTCTCTGTTCATACTGTCATTCCTCCCTGAGCGGGCCAGGTTCCCCCCGGCCCTTTCTCCCATTATAGCCAATCCCGGGAGGAAAGGAAAGACTAAAGTTCCAAGGTCTTGTACAGCCGCAAACAGTCCCGGAAGCCCTGGAGGTAGTAGCACAAGTCGAAGCAGGCCTCCTGGGAGGCGTGGGCGCAGCAGTACTGCTCCATCAGGTCCGCCTCGTCTCCCAAGAGCAGTTCCACCCGCTCCCGCAGATTCTTGGCCTCTCGCTTCAGGCGCTCATACTCGGGATGGGCCACCGCATGTTGGTAAGCCCATCCCTGCAGGTGATCCGCCAAAAAGCTCTCCACGTCCATGGGAAGGTCTAAGGGGGGTGTGTTTTTCATCGTATCATTTCCTTTCTAGCATATAGTGAGAAAAACGGTTTTCTCCTCGGAAATAATATCACAACGAGAGACTCCCATGGTGCCCGTCTGCGCACGTTCCCAATAGTTCTGTTCCTTCTTGGCGGGACAAGAAACACCCTGTGCCGAGGCCCCAAATAGGCCCACCCCCTGGTCTCGCCTGCCGGCTCGGGCGCTGGTCGCCGGTGGCGACCGTTCAGCGCCGACCGAAGCGGGAGCTGAGACCGGTTCGCTGCAGAGCGCCACCGGCGCTCACTCCCCCCCTCCCGCGCACCTCCCTTTGCGAGGAGAGAACCATACTGGCGCGGGAGGTTTTTTTCTTTCCCAAGGGGCCCCCTTGGGGATCCCCCTCGTCAGGTCGGGCGAGTTGTCGCTCTATGCAAAAACCGCCCTGCCCGGTGGGGGCAAGGCGGTTTTCTTGTTTACTGTTCCTGGGCGGCGCCCATGGTTTTTACCAGCACGGCTTTCTGGGCGTGAAGGCGGTTCTCCGCCTCCTCGAAGATGTAGTTGGCGTTTGCCTCGAACACGTCGGCGCTGATTTCCTCCCCCCGGTGGGCGGGCAGGCAGTGCTGCACC
>DXDU01000009.1 GCA_019115285.1 Candidatus Acutalibacter pullistercoris | reverse complement strand
AGGACATCCCCTGGCCCCAGAGTTTCATCACCGCTTCCTTCCAGGTCCACAGGGCCATAAGGTCCCGGTCCTTTTGGGGAGAGCCCTCCAGCCAGGCCAGCTCCTCCGGGGTGCAGATCCGCCGGGCCAGGCGCTGGGAGTAGGGCCGCGCCGGCTGGACGTCCACCCCCAGGGGGACAGCGGACAGGCCCGCGCACACCATGCCCGGGCAGTGGGACAGGCTGAACTCCACCGGGACGCCGGGAAAGTACGGCTTACCCTGGGGGCCCCTCTCCATGGGGAGGGCGTCCAGCTCCAGGGAAAACTCCCGGCGGAGGGCCAGCCCCAGCAGCGCCCGGGCCAGCCGCCGCTGCAGCTGCCCTTCCTCGCGCCGGGAGAGCCCCCTCTCCTCATACCGTGCCGCGTACAGCAAAGTAACGCCCCCTTTCGGGGGTATTATACCACAAAGCCCCCCGGGGAGCAAAACCTTCCTCCCTCGTTGACTTTCTCCCCCTTTCCTGCTACAATCTCCCTGGTTTTACCCCGTGAAGGAGGCGCAGTTCATCGGGCCGCCCCGCCGGATGGCGCGGGCCAAATCGCTCCCCTCCCTGTTCCCCGGGCAGCCCCCGCCGGAACAGGACCGCTCTATCCCCTACCCATTTTCTTCGAGGAGGTGCGATCTCTCTTGCAGACCGCGAACCAACAGTTTTATCGATCGTTCTTCGCCATCGTCATCCCCATCGCCATACAGAACCTGATCAACTCCCTGGTGGGCATGGCGGACACGGTGATGCTGGGCTTCGTCAGCCAGACCGCCATGGCCTCCTGTTCCCTGGCGGGGCAGGTCCACTTTATCCTGAACATGATCTACGGCGGCCTGGCTGCGGGGATCACCATGCTGGCCGCCCAGTACTGGGGCCGGCAGAACCTCACCGCCATTCAGCACATCCTGGCCATCGGCGTAAAGCTGGCCGCGGCGGTGGGGGTGCTGTTCTTTGTGGGCACCGTGTTTTTCCCCACCCTGCTCATGCGCATCTACACCGACGACCCGGCCATGATAGAGTCCGGCGCCGTGTACTTGAACACCGTGGGCTGGTCTTACCTGTTCATGGGGCTTTCCCACCCATACCTCAGCGTGATGAAGAGCATCGAGCGGGTCAAGGCCAGCACCTTGATCAACTCCTCCGCATTGCTGCTGAACATCCTGCTCAACGCCATGTTCCTCTTCGGCTGGATCCCCGGCATCCCGCCCATGGGCATTCGAGGGGTGGCCCTGGCCACGGTGCTCTCCCGGGTCATCGAGTTCTCCCTGTGCCTGATCGACGGCGCCCGCTACAAAAAGCTGCGGCTGACCCCCAAGCTCTTTCTGCTGCACAACCCGGTGCTGTGGCGGGACTTCATCCGCTACTCTCTGCCCGCCCTGGGCAACGAGTTCGTCTGGGGCCTGGCCTTCTCCATGTACTCGGTGATTATGGGACGGCTGGGCGAGGACCTGGTGGCCGCCAACTCCATCATGTCCAACATGCGCAACCTGGCCTCGGTGCTGGGCTTCGGCGTGGCCAACGGCACCGCCATCCTCCTGGGCAAGTCCATCGGCATCGTAGACATGGACCGGGCGGAGAAAGACGCCCGGCGGCTCCTGTGGCTCACCTTCGCCTCGGCGCTGCTTGGCAGCGTGGTGATTCTTGCGGTCCACCCCATTCTGGCCAACACCATGACCCTCACCCAGCAGGCCAAGGAATACCTGCAGATCATGGTGTGGATCAGCGCCGTGTACGTGCTGGGCCCCGCCATGAACACCTGCTGGATCTGCGGGGTGTTCCGGGCCGGTGGCGACTCCCGTTTCGGCTTCCTCTGCGACCTGATCGACATGTGGGTGGTCTTCGTGCCCCTAGGCTTCCTGGCGGCCTTCGTGTTCCAGCTGCCGCCCATGTGGGTGTACGCCCTGCTCAGCCTGGACGAGTTCGCCAAGATGCCTGTGGTCTACCACCGCTACCGCCAGAAAAAGTGGCTGCGCAACATCACCCGGGACATCACCTGACAGCAAGGACAGAGAGCGCCAGCCGCCCTCTGTCCTTTTTTCCTGGGCGATAGAGGCCAGCCGCCCGCCCTCTCCGTCTGCCTCCGGCAGACGCCTCCCCCCGCCGGGCGGGGGGAGGGGCCGGGCCCCGCTCCGGGCGGGGCACGGCCGAGAGGGCGGGCGGCCTCCCCATCGCTCCCACCTCCAAACAGCAAAAAAAGAGCTGCCCCTTTGCGAGGCAGCTCTCTTTTCTTGCTGTTTTTTGTAATCAGGTCAGGCCTCAGCCCTCCAGAAAGCGCTGGAGCATAGCCGCTGCCTGGGCCCGGGTAGCGGTGCCGGTGGGCTCCAGAGTGGTGGGCGTCATGCCGTCGATGATGCCTTCCTCCACTGCCCAGGTGATGGCCTCCTTTGCCCAGTCGCCCACCTTTCCGGCGTCCTGGAACTTCTCCAGGCTGCCCTGGGTCTCCGGCTCCCCGGCGTAGCGGTAGAGCATCAGCGCCGGGTCCTGCCGGGAGATGTTGGTCCCAGGCTCGAAGGTGTCAGGGCTCATTCCGTTGACCACGCCCTCCTGGTTGGCCCAGAGGATAGCGGCGTAATACCACTGGCCTTCGGGCACGTCCTCAAAGGGCAGGTCGCCGGTGACAGCGGGCTTGCCCTCCAGGTTGTAGAGGATCTGGGCCAGCTGGGCCCGGGTCAGGGTGGCATTGGGTTCCATGGTGGTGTGGCTGGTGCCCTCCAAAAGCCCGTGTTCCACGGCGTAATCGATATAGTCGTGGTACCACTGGCTCTCGCCCAGGTCGGTAAAGTTCTTGCTGGGGCAGTCGCCTGTCCCGTCGCAGCCGAACACCGCCGTCACCTTCACGCTGCCCTTGGGCATTTTAAAGGTGTAAGTGCCGTCGGCCTTTTTCGTCAGGGCGATCTCGCCGCCGTCAGGCCCGATGACCTGGAGCTTCCGCAGCTCATAGCCCTCCTCCGCCTTGGGCGTAAGGGTGACAGTCTGGCCGGCGGTGGCCCTGGTGGGGCTGATGGTCACGGAACCGTGCTCCACTTCCCCAGAAAGGCTCACCGGGTAACGGGCGGCGCCGCCGGTGCCCCCCTGGCTGCCGCTGGAACCGCCGGAGGGCCTGGTGATGTGCACCGTGTAGGTCTGGGTCTCCGCTCCGGAAGTCACCTCGATGGTCAGGGTGGTGGTGCCTGCAGGCAGGGAGATCTGGGCGCTGCCGTTATAGGGCTGGCCGTTTACCTTGATCTGCGCCCCCAGGTAGGCCTGGGTCAGAGTGAGGATGGTCTGGGACAGGTCCTTGTCCACGGTGACGGAGTACGTGTTGGTATTCTCGTCAAAGGCCAGGGGAATTCCGGTCAGGCTGATGCCTGTGAGCTTGGTGCTGGAAGCATCCTGGTGCTGTCCGAAGCGGTACTTCACAGAGCTTCCCTTCTGGGTGAAGGTCAAGGGATCCAGAGTCACAACAGCTTCCTCGCCCAGGGTGATCAAACTAGAAGGCGTTTCGCCGATCATCGTGTAGGTCTGTTTGGATTCCAGCAGATTGCCGTTCTCGTCCAGCAGGTCCACGATCAGGTACCCCCTGGCGGTGGCATTCAGAGAGTTGTTCTGCAGCGTGGGCGTCACCACGGTGTTTCCGGCGTCGTCGGTTGTCACGTCGCCGGAGATGGTGACCTGCTCGTCGCTGTCCTTCATCAGGCTGTTCAAGGTGAGGCCCTGGGTGTTGTTCCCGGTGATCACCTCGCCCAGCTCCTGAAGCTGATTCTTTTCGTCGGTTTCCTCTACCCAAACTTTCAGGTACAGGGAGATACCGGCGTCACGGATCTCGCCCTTTTCCAGGAAGTCATCTTTGTTATCGTGGGCGTAGCCCTTCAGGTTAAAGGTGAGCTGTCCCTGGTACGCGCCATTGTCGATGAGAGCCAGGTCCTCGTCAGAAAGGCTCAGCACCTTGGTGGTGATGGTTTCAGTCTCGTTATTCCCGTCGGTCAAAGCGAACTCTCTCGTCTCAATGTTGGAGAGACTGCCGAAGTCCAGATACGCACTGGAAATGGGCACGGTGCAGGAGGAGTCGCTGAACACGCCTACCACCACGTTCTTGCCGGAGTTCTCCAGCTTGGCGGGGCTGTTGTTGAACAGGGAGAACTGCAGCACACGCTGGCCATTGGCCTGTTCCGTTTCCTGGAAGGTGGAAATCCCCAGGTCGTGCACGTTCAGGTTGATTTCCACATCTCCTTTCTCGGTAACGGTGATGTTGTCGCTAAAGGTCGCCGTCACAGAGTATTCCGGGCAGGTGATCGTTCCCTCATTTTTCTGCACAGTGTAGTCCAGGGTCAGGTCGGTGCTCTCCCCGGGCTGGAGGTTCAGGTCAGAGTAGGTCCGGGCCTGCTCCCCCACCGTAAAGGTGAGCTGGGTAATGGGCTGGGTGCCCTGGTTGGTCACCCCCACCTGCACGGGAATGGAGGAGGCGCCCTCCAGCAGGGCCTGGTAGTCGGGCAGGGGCAGCTCCAGGGAAATGGAATCGCTGTAGCTGCCGGTGACCAGCAGCAGGTTTGCCTGGCTGTTGGGCACAGCGATTACCGTGGGCTCGTCTTACGATGCAGTGCCGTCCTGGTTCACGCCGGGCACTTTCTCGAGTGTGTACGTCAAGCCGTCGCTCCCTTTCACACCGTACTGGGTGCTCAGGGTCACGGCCTTCAGGCTCTTGTTATCTTGCACCCAGCCGTCGAAGGACTCGATGGTCTGAGAAGCTCCCATCTCCGTGAGCTGAATGGGCGCGGTCAGGCCGGCGAATTCGCTGCCCTCCACCCGGAAGCGCACCCCCATGAGCACGTCATGGTCAACATCGTCGAAAGTGATTTGCGCACCCTCGGCCTGGGTGTCGTCCTGGGTCTCGGTGGTGTTCACTTCCAGGGCAGGCTGGGTCCACAGGATGGACAGGTCAGAGAGTTGTTCCGCTCCCTTGGAGAACCGGAAGTTGCTGGTGATGTTCCCAGCGGTCTGGCTGCTCACCACGGAGAGGCTGTCCACAAAGTCGTCTCGCAGCAGGCCCTCACTGGTAAAGGCGGCCAGGCGGATGTCGTTCTTCTGCACCCCGTCCTCGTCGTGGACGCTGTACCAGCCCAGCAGGAAGCTTTCCTCGTTTTCATTGGGGAACGTTACAGCGGTGAGCTGGGGGTTCTCGTTAACATCGTCGTCATCGGTGACCTGCACGTTTTTGGTCACCACGTACTGGTTGTTTGCATCAAGACCGATCATAGTGAACACGGTCTGCAGGTTGGAGGTGATGGAGGTAGTGCCGTCATCTTCCGCCAGCACCTGGGTGGTGGACTCCTGAGAGCCCTTCTCGATGGTGTAGGCCACCGCCATTTTGCCGGAGTCGGTCATCTGGGCCTCGATGCCCTTCACCGCCCCAGAGGTGCCGTTGTACAGGGTGTAGGGCCCGCTCCAAGAGTTCTCGCTATAGTCGTAGATCTTATACTGAATGGTGTCGTAGCTGTCGAAGGTGGTCAGCTGTGCGGAG
Organism: Candidatus Acutalibacter pullistercoris; assembly: GCA_019115285.1. GTDB lineage: Bacteria > Bacillota > Clostridia > Oscillospirales > Acutalibacteraceae > Acutalibacter > Acutalibacter pullistercoris. Next base: position 4,279 of record DXDU01000009.1, on the reverse strand, counting down.
TTCTGAGCGGCCACGGCGCGCCAGGCCACCAGGGCTTTCTGCCCATTGGTGGCGGCCACAGGGGCCATGTCCGCGGAGCTGTTGGTGGTCAACCGGGTGGTCTTCCATTTCCCGTCATCCATGACGGAAGCGAAGATCTCCGTGCTGTTCATCATCAGCATCTGCTCGTCGGAGGTGACGGCGGAGCCGGGCTCTTTCTCCAGCGTCTCGGTGACTCTGGACCAAACCGCTACGGCGTTGCTGCTGTCGCCTGCCAGGCGCAGCTGGCTGTCGCCGCCGGTGGACTGTTCCACGTTCCCTTCCGCCTGAGCGCCAGTGGTCTCCGGCTCGGGGAACGGCTTAATATTGGTCCCGCCGTTCTCAATAATGAGGCCCTCCACATAGCTGGCACGGGTCTCATCCAGTTCGTCGGACTCATAGTCGTGGAGGAAGGCCATCAGCTGTCCGTCCTCGGTGACGTAGGGCTCGGCGCCGGGGTAGCTGTTGGTCATTATCTCCTGAGTAGTGCCCTTCTCCGTCAAGGCGTTGGACCTGGCCCGGAGCACAGTCATGCTGCCGCCGTAGGTGCGGGGGTTATCCAGGTAGCTTCTGTCTTCCAGGGTGGCCGTAGAGGGCGAACCGTACAGCGCCTGGCCCGTGGTACTGTTCACAGAAAGCAGCTGGGATCTTGCCGCTCTGGACTTTTCATCCGGCTGTATAATCTGGTAGTCGTTGCCGGACTTGCCGTCCTGCACCGTCTCCCAGTAGTTTTGGATGTCGTCCCAGTTGTCACTGTGGCCGTCGGCGATGTCGAACTTGATGGACCAGAGGATCCGCTCGTAACTGAGGACTTCACACTCTCCATGGAACTGCTCACCGTGATGGGCTCATCGACAGGCGAGGCGTTGGGGTTGGGCTCGTTCTCGCTGGTATTCCAATTACTATCTTTATAGACGTTCACCGTAAAGGTGGTGGCGGTCTTCTCAAAGTCAGGCTCGCCATCCTCCTTGGCGTAGTCCCGGTTCTTCTCCGTCAGGTTGCTGGACCAGAGCACCGTGGCGCTCTGCCCGCCCCGGACGGTGGTGGTGCGCAGGCTCTCGGGGATGGTCAGCGTAGGCGAGTTGCCAATGCCCACCAGAATTTCGGGCGTCAGGTAATCAAAGCGGGAGGTCACCAGCACGGTCTCCCCATCCTCGCCAATCACAGGGTCCCCATTCTCATCCAGGGCCGGCAGCATCAGGTCGCCGTTGAGGGCCGTCAGGGTAAACTGCACCGAGCCGTTGGTGAGGATGGTGATCTTCCCGGTCTTGTCGATGGTGGCAACATCGGGGTCGCTGGAGGACCAGGCGAAGTGGTACTCCTTGGGATCTCCCTGGTCCACCACAGGTTTGCCGTCCTTGTCCAGGGTGGTGACCAGGCTTTCATCGCCCCAGGTGGCGTCGTCTAGGTTCACAGAGAAGCCCAGCTTGAAGTCCTCCTCGAGCTGGTCGGCGAAAATACGCTCGTTCTCCTCAAGTTCATACCAGAAGTCGGGATAGTTAATCGTAACATCGTTATCACTCAGGAATATGGCCGGCTGGGTGCCGAAGATGACCCCCGACCCAAAGAAGGGGCGTTCTCGCGGGTGGTATAGGGCCGGCCGGTGTTGGGGTCCAGCTCGTAGAGCTCCAACCCGTAGAGCTGGGTTTCGTTGGTGGAGTTGATCTCCAAATCGAAGTCGCCCTTCAGGTCGGTGCCGTTTTCATTGATGTACAGCGGCTTGATGGTCTCCCCGCCGTCCAGAGAGATGTATCGTCGCGTTCATCCTGCTGTGTGTTGGGATCTGGAGCTTCTTTGGCCCCTTCTGGGACACCAAGGGGACCATCCCCTATATCGAGTGGGAGCACTCCGCCGTCATTTCCGCCGATGGGGAGAGCCGTGAGTTCTCTCCCCAGGACATCGCCCCAGAGCTCTCCCCCGGGGAGCACTACCGGTTCTCCCTCACCCTCCCCCAGCGCCAGGGCACCTACTATTTACTGTTCGAGGTCACCCAGCTGGACCTGAGGTGACGGTGGGAGAGCCCTCGGTGTTCCCGCCCCTCCTCCGCCTGACGGCAGACCCCCACGACACCGCGGGCACCGTGGCCTACGCAAACTACGCCGCCATCCCCGCGGGGCCGCGGCCCCGGCCCTGGCGCCGGTGTGGGGGTTGTTCCTCTTCACCCTGTGGGAGCGCTCTCCCAACTGGAAGCTGCTCCTCCTGGCCTTCGCCGCCTGGCTCATCCTCTCCGACTTGCTCACCTCCGCCCAGGGCGGGTATTTCCTCTCCCCGGGGGTGGTGCAGGTCCTCACCTGGGAGGGCTGGATCTACCTGGGGGTCCTGGCCCTGCTGGCCTACCTTGGCCTCCACCGGGAGAAGATCTTCTGGCAGGCCCTGGTGCTGCTGCTCCTGTGCAGCGCCCTGATCTTAGGGGGCAGCTGGCTCGTCTCCGCCCTGACTGACGGGTACCTGTCCCGGTACATCCCCCTGCTGTGGTCCCAGGTCACCTCCGGCGATTACGACACCTTCCTCCACTGGGTCACCCTGTGGCTGGTGTTCCTTTGTTCCGTCCTGTCCCTGTGGGAGTTCCTCCGGAAGATCATCGGGGTGCGCACCAGGAACAAGTCCCTGGAGATCAAGGAGCAGCTGCTGCTCTCCAACTACGCTTCCCTGGAAGAGCGCCTGCGGGAGGACGCCGCCGCCCGGCATGAGTTCACCCACTGGCTGATGGCCATAGACTCTCTGGCCCAGCAAGGGGACCTGGAGGGCGTGCGCCAGGGCCTGGCCCAGTGGAAGAAACAGGACGCTCCCCTGCCCCGGTACACCAAGAATTACACGGTAAACGCCATCCTCCAGGACGCCGCGGCAAAAGCCAAGGCCTCCCACATCCGCTTCTTCGCCGAGGCCCAGGTCCCAAAGGACCTGCCGTTCCCCCAGCAGGACCTGTGCTCCCTTTTGATGAACCTGCTGGAAAACGCTTTAGAGGGCGCCGCCCAGGTGAAGGAGGAGGACCGGCGGTTCCTGCGGATCCGGGTGGCGCTGCAGCACGGCTTTTTGGCGGTGTGCTGCGAGAATTCCTACTCCGGGAACTTGCGCCTGGACAAGAAGCGCCAGCTGTGCACCACCAAAGACCACCCGGAAGCCCACGGCTTCGGCCTGCCCAAAATGAGCGCCATTGCCGAGAAGTACCACAGCGTGCTGGACGTGCGCTACACCCAGGACACCTTCACCGTGCAGACGGCCCTGTCCCTGCCTGCCGCCGGCCGCTGACCAGCACAAAAAACGACCTGCCCGCCCCAGCCAGGGGCGAGCAGGTCTATTTTTTTACCGGTTGATGGCCCTGACCAGGGCCACATCTGGATGTCCAGGAGCAGCAGGTCGTACCGGCCCGGGGCCTCCTCCAGCTCTACCGTGTTGGGGAACACCTCCAGCGTCCCGGGGATCCCCTGGGCGTCCAGAAATGCCCGGCAGAGGTTTGTCAAGTTGTCCCGCTCTCTGGGGTCGTCCTCGCAGAGGGCCAGCCGGTAGGGCTCCACAGCGTCTCCCTTCCTTTCCGTCTTCGTTCAAAACGGATCTAGTATAGTCTCTTTTGAGAAAAAGCGCAAGAGCTTCCCCACAAAAACAGGACGCCCTGTCACCAGAGCGCCCTGGGTCCTGTCTATTGGGGAGCGGTCCGGGTCTGTGCTCACCTCACCACGTGCCCTTTTGCCTTGATCACGTCCACCACTTCGTCCACAAACTTCTGGCAGGTGTCCTGCTCCGGGGCTTCCACCATGACCCGGAGGACGGGCTCGGTGCCGGACTCCCGCACCAAGATGCGGCCGGTGTCCCCCAGCTTTTCCGCCACTTCCTTCACCTTGGCCTGGACGTCCGGGTCGGCCTGAGCGGTTGCCTTGTCGGTGACACGGACGTTCTCCAGCACCTGGGGATAGATGTGCAGGGGCGCGGCCAACTCGGAGAGGGGCTTCTTTTTGGCCATCATCACTTCCATCATCTTAAGGCTGGTGAGGATACCGTCGCCGGTGGAGGCGTACTTACTGAAGATGATGTGCCCGCTCTGCTCGCCGCCGATGCGGGCGCCGCTCTGCTGCATATACTCGTAGACGTATTTATCCCCCACCTTGGTCTTGGCGTAGCCGATGTCCAGCTCGTCCAGGGCCTTGTACAGGCCGAAGTTGGACATGATGGTGGTCACCACCGTGTTGGTCACCAGCTTGCCCCGCTCTTTCATGTACCGGCCGTAGATATAGAGAATGTGGTCGCCGTTGACCACGTTGCCCTT
>DXDU01000008.1 GCA_019115285.1 Candidatus Acutalibacter pullistercoris | reverse complement strand
TCCAGGGCCTTGTACAGGCCGAAGTTGGACATGATGGTGGTCACCACCGTGTTGGTCACCAGCTTGCCCCGCTCTTTCATGTACCGGCCGTAGATATAGAGAATGTGGTCGCCGTTGACCACGTTGCCCTTCTCGTCCACGCACAGGCAGCGGTCGGCGTCGCCGTCGTAGGCGAAGCCCACGTCCAGACCCTTTTCTACCACGAACTTCTGCAGGCCCTCAATGTGGGTGGAGCCGGCGTCCAGGTTGATGTTCAGGCCATTGGGCTCCGCGTTGATCACGTAAGTGTCGGCGCCCAGGGCGTCGAACACGGCTTTGGCGATGTTCCAGCTGGAGCCATTGGCGCAGTCCAGGCCCACCTTCATCCCACGGAAGGAGTACATGCCCAGGGAGATGAGGTAACCAATGTACCGGTTCCGGCCGGAGACGTAGTCCACGGTGCAGCCGATTTTGTCCTTCTGGGCGAAGGGCAGGGTCTCCCACTTCTGGCCGAAGGCCTCCAGCTTGCCGTCCAGATAGTCCTCCACCAGGTTGATGGTCTCCTCGTCCATCTTCTCTCCCTGGTCGTTGATGAGTTTGATGCCGTTGTCGTAATAGGGGTTGTGGCTGGCGGAGATCATAATGCCGCAGTCGAAGTCGTCCACCCGGGCGATATAGGCCACGGAGGGCGTGGTGGTGACGTGGAGCATGTAGGCGTCCGCGCCGGAGGCCACCAGGCCGGCCACCAGGGAATACTCGAACATATAGGAGCTGCGGCGGGTGTCCTTGCCGATGACGATGCGGGCGGGGCCCTCTTTCACAGGCCGGCCCTCCTCGGCGGCGTGGGCCCGTTTTTCATTATAGTACCAGCCCAAGAAACGGCCCACCTGGTAGGCGTGGTCTGCGGTCAGATTGATGTTGGCTTCCCCGCGGAAGCCGTCGGTGCCGAAATAGCGTCCCATAATCGTGCCCTCCTAAATTCATGCGGGATCGGGCTGCCGGACTTTTCCCGGCAGCGGGAACTTTTCTAGCCTGGGATCTCCCAGGGGCGGCGAACTCCCCCTGGGTTATCCTACTTCATTCTGCCCCCCATTATACTTCCTTTCGCCCCGCTTGTCTACTGTTCTCTCCCCACTGGGCCCACAAAAATCACCCAATAGCTCCCACAGATCTTCTCAAAAGCCATCTGTTGGAAAAAACTTTTCCTTCATTTTTCCAGAGAATGTGGTATAATGCAGAAAGACTGAACAAGGAGGGACAGCCGTGACAAAGGGCAAAAAAGCCGGTGTTCTCATTCTGTCTGTGCTGCTGGGGTGCAACCTGTGTTTTATCTGGGGGAACTCCATGCTCAGCAGGACAGACTCCAGCACCCTGAGCTTCGACGTGCTGGCCTTGCTCCCCTCGTTCATCAAAGACCTGTTCCCCGACCGAGAGCTGCTGGGGCACATCCTGCGAAAGCTCGCCCACTTTACAGAGTTTCTCAGCCTGGGGGGCCTGTCCACTGGCCTGCTCCTGCTGCTGGGCCAGAGGAAGCCCCATCCCCTGCTGCACCTGCTGTGCGGGGGCTTCTTTGTGGCGGCCATCGACGAGACCATCCAGATCTTCTCCCACCGGGGCTCCCAGCTCCAGGACGTGTGGCTGGACTTCGCCGGGTTCACCGCCGGGTTTCTCCTTCTTCTGGGAGCGGACACTTTGCGCCGCAGGCGCTCCCCCCAACAAAAACAGTGAGCGGACCAGAGACCCTGGCCCGCTTTTTTCGCGCTCTATCCCCCTTTTGTTTACCGGGCCAGCTCCCCCTGCAGGGCCGAGAGCAGTCCCTGGCAGCCCTGGGAAATGTCCCGCCAGGCAGCGTCGAAGTCCCCGGTGTACCAGGGGTCGGCCACCTCTCCCGGGGCGTCTGTGTAGTCCAGCAGCAGCCCCAGCTTCCCTGCCGGGTCCCCGCCAAAGAGGCGCTCCATGTTCCGCAGGTTGGCCCGGTCCATGCCCAGGAGCAGGTCGTAGGCCTGGTAGTCCTGCCGGGTGAGCCGCCTGGCCCGTTTCCCCTCGCAGGAGATCCCCTGCTTTTCCAGCTGCCGCCGTGCGGGAGGGTACACCGGGTTCCCCAGCTCCTCCCCGCTGGTGGCCGCCGACGCCGTCTGGATCTCCCCGGAAAGCCCCGCCTTCTCCACCATCTCCCGAAAACAAAACTCCGCCATAGGGCTGCGGCAGATGTTGCCGTGGCATACAAACAAAACTTTTTTCATTCAAAACCCTCCCCTGGTCTAACTGGAACGCTGCCCCCGCCGGGCCCCTCCCCGTGGGGCCGCTTCCAGAAAAAACGCCGCCCTTGCCCGAAAAAAGTTGGTAGCAAGCCGTAGCGTCGTGAGCGCATTTATAAGCGAACAGCGAAGGCGCAGCGTGACTTTTTGCGGGAAGGAGCGGTGCTGCTCCCCGGTGGGGAGCGTCCAGCACCGACCGAACCGGCAGGTGAGACCAGGCCGTACACCGAAGCCGCATTTTGCGCAGAAAAATGCGGCGAGGTACAAGGCCTCGCCGCGACGTGGGAAGCGTTGATAAAAAGGATGCCCTAAAATCAAAAAAGGAAGTATTCAGTCTTTCATGCCAACGACTTTTGAACTATCGGCATAATAGAAATTTTTTGGCCTATATTTCTAATGAAATAGGAAGATGGTCTGAATAGTTGAGCCAAGATTGACCATGTAGTACTTGATAATTTTTGATTCGTTCCTTTTTTATGAAACAATGGTCAATATGGTATCCCTTGTCCAAATGCCGATATAAATAAAACGTAGGTTGTTTTTCTTCCCCCTGTTTTTCATGATAGACATAATGATAAGCGGAAATTAAATTTTTTCTCTCCAATTCTTTTACAACATTCGTATGATTTCTCGCACTATGTGTTTTGTCCCATATTTTATTGCTGTTAAAATCTCCGATTATTATTGTTTGATCATTATATTTTTGTATATGGATACATTGGTAGATATAATATTCTTCAATATAGGGTTTACAGGCCCAAACTCCAAGTAAATCAAAATCGTGATTTACTTTCACGGAAAGGAAATTTCTTAAGCAATAGGCATCCCAACCATTACGTTGGATTGAGATGCTTTCCTTTGCAAAAATCCCCAGGCCTTTATTCTTATTTTCTCCATTCCAGATATAGTTTTTAGCAAAGCCTCTGTATGCAGTGCCAGCGTAGCTTTGTGGATTTTCGCATTCTTGAATTACATATATATCCGCATCTAACTCTTTTATTTTCTTGAATTTTTCACGAAACTTGCCGTTGCAGTTCCAGCTTACGATTCTCATAAATGATTCCTTATTCTCGGAGGTGTCGGCGAGAAAATTATTATAAAAAAAGTCGCCGCAAGCGATATGCAGCTTGCGGCGATGTGGTGCCGGTGGCCGGACTCGAACCGGCACGGTATCGCTACCGGTGGATTTTGAGTCCACTACGTCTGCCAATTCCATCACACCGGCACGGAAGAAGCAACGTCAGTCATTATACAGCATCTCGAGAAAAAAATCAAGAGCCCTCTTGGGGATTCCCTCAACTTCTCCCCTCTCCCCAGGCCAGCGGCCCCGGGCCGGCTCTCCAGGGGGCCTTGGGAGCGGGCGGCGCCTCCCCCTCCCTGGCACAGCGCCACAGGCAGCCAAAGGGCGCCCCGCCCTGGGTGGTGACCAGCACTTGCTCCACATCGTCCACCTTCTTCACCTCCCCAGAGAGAGTGCGGTACTCCCCCAGCTGCCTGCCTTTGATAATCTTCACCGGCGCGAAGTAGGTGACGGTCACCCAGTCGCCTTTTTTCAGTTCGTTCAATGTCCGGTAAATGGCCTCCTGCTGGTCCGCCGACAGGGATACCTGGGGGACCAGCAGCCGGTCCTGCTCCTGGGTGAGAATCTCGATGTCGAACCCACGCAGGGCGGAGAAGGGCGTAAAGAGCTTGGCCCGGTTCTCCACGCTCATTTTCGGGCGCTTGGAAAAGGGCCGCTGCCGGTGGAGAATGTCTTGGTACGCTGCGATGGTCATTTTCTGTGCCCTCCAATCTGTTCGTTGCGCTCCCTCGTGGTGCCGGCCTCCATCAGATCGATGCCCCGGAACAGGCTGTTCCTCCCAAATCGTTTGTGCAGCCCGATGGAGGTCTTCAATAGGGAGGTCTCCCGCTGGGCCTGGGTGTCGTCTTCGTACAGCCCCAGCTGGGCGGGGACTTCCTCCTCCGGCTGCAGGCGAATGGCGGCGATGCTCATGCGGCGGACCTGCAGGTTCCTGTCCACCAGCCGGTCGTAGAGCCGCAGCACCGCCTGGGTGATAAGCCGCAGGGAGGCCGTGGGCGTCCCCAGCTTCCCCGTGCCGTGGACAGAGGGCGGCACCCGCCTGCCGTAGTGGTTGAGCTTGGTGGGGCCGGCGTAGCCGCTGTCCCGGTCCAGGATCTGGTAGCCCACATAGAGGGTCACCCCCTCGGCCACAAAGCCCTGTTCCACCAGGCCCAGCACCACTTGTTCCACCATCTCCTTCACCGCCAGGCGGCCTTCCTCGAAAGTGTAAGCCCTGGGCAGCACCTGGCCCGATGCCAACGACTTGGTGGCGGGCTTGTACCGTTTGATTTCCGCCATGCCGCAGGTCTCGATGCCCCAGGCGTGGTCGATGAGAATTTCCGCGTCCACCCCGAACTCCCGGAAGAGCACGTCCTCGGCGGTGGTGCTCAGCAGGGCCAGGTCCCCCATGGTGTGGACCCCCAGTTTCGCCAAATGGGCCATAATGCCCGGCCCGATCTGCCAGAAATCCGTCAGCGGCTGGTGGCACCACAGCTTCTCCCGAAAAGACTGTTCGTCCAGCTCCGCCACCCGCACCCCGTCCTTGCCGGCGGGCATTTTTTTCGCAGTGATGTCCATGGCGATTTTCGCCAAGTACAGGTTGGTGCCAATCCCCCCGGTGGCGGTGATGCCCGTCTCCCCCAGCACGCTGCGGATGATGGCGGTAACCAGCTCATGGGCGGTCATGCCGTAGAGGGTGAGGTAGGGCGTCAGGTCCATAAAGGCCTCGTCGATGGAGTAGACGTGGATGTCCTGGGCCGCCAGGTACTTGAGGTAGATGCCGTAAATCTCCGAGGACACCTCCAGGTACCGGGCCATCCGGGGCATGGCGGTGATGTACTCCACCTTGTTACCAGTGCGGCGTTCGATCTCCGCCAGTTTCTGTTTGACTTCAAACAGCCTGGGCCGCCCTGGCACCCCCAGGGCCTTCAAAGAGGGGCTCACCGCCAAGCAGATGGTGCCGTCCGACCGGCTCTCATCCGCCACCACCAGGTTGGCGGCAAGGGGGTCTAAGCCCCGGTCCACGCACTCCACGCTGGCGTAATAGCTTTTCAGGTCAATGCAGCAATAGCGCCGGTCCTCCACGGTATCCCCTCCAATCGAAATTGTGTTCGATTCCCTTGCCCCTATTATAGAACGTATATTCGATTTTGGCAACCCCCAAGATATGGGAGCGCCCCCCTCCCCTGCCCCAAGACCCAGAAAGGGGAGAGCCCGACGGCTCTCCCCTTTCTCACAGGTAACAAAAGTAGATGGTGGTGTCCAACACTTGGTCGTAGTAAGAGGTGTACACCCCGCTGCCGGTGATGATGGAGTTCTGCCCCACCACGTTCTCCGGGCAGATGCTGCCGTGTTCCAACAGGTAGCGGGTGTTTTCTATGGTGCGGGCGTCGGGGGTCTTTTGCAGAGAGCCGTCCCAGGTGGGGGCGTACTGCCCCGGCTGGTAGATCACCTCCCGGATGGTGTCCGGGTAGTACTGGCTCTCCACCCGGTTGAGGACCACGCTGCCCACCATGCGCTGCACCCAGTCGGGGATCCAAGTGCAGCCCGCCTCGGCGTAGATCAGCCGGGACAGCAGGTCCAGGTCCGCCTGGGTGTAAGCGGCCTTGGGAGCCTCCGCCTGGGCCATGGCCTCCAAAATCTCCTCCGCCTCCCCGTACTGAGAGAAATACGCTGTCTGCTCCTGGGGCAGCTCCAGCTCCTGGATCTTCAGGTTCCGCTGCTGCTCGTAGAGGGCCCCCACCTCCATGGCGTAGGGGCTACCGTCCTCCAGGGCCTGCTTCATGGCCCGCATGTAGTCCACCTCCGGGTCGTACCCCCGGACCGTCACGTACTGGGAGAGCCCTCCGGCCCAGGCGGCGCCCGCTCCCGCCACAGCCAAACCCAGGGCCAAGAGAAGTGCCAGGATCCTTTTCATGCTGTCACGCTCCTTTGTGTTGTGAGTCTGTCCTCCCCAGTGTATGGCATGGACCGGGAAAATATGACCGCGCACAAAAGAAAAAGCCTGGGCCGGGGCCCAGGGCTTGTCTCTCTATGGATCCAGGGTGAAGCGCCAGGCGCAGGCGCAGTCCTCCTGGGTGATCTCCGGGCAGCAGCTGACGCACTGGCAGGAGATCCTGTCGTCGATGGTCCTGGCAAAGCCGGCGTACTCCTCCAGCCCCGCGGGCTTGCAGGGGTGCAGGCCCATGCGCTTCCTGGTCCTGGCCTGCTGCACCGGGCACTCCAGCACCCGGTAGAGCAGGCTGTTCCCCTCTCTGCGCAGCTCGTAGCGGCTCAGGTTGGCGTAGAAGCGAAACTCCAGCGCCCGCTCCAGCCCCTCCAGGCCGGGCCGCTCCGGCAGCCCCAGGAACTTCTTGATCCGCCGCCCCTCGGTGACGGTAAAGCGCTTCCATGCCTCCACGTCGTGGAACATGGCCTCCTCCATGCCGTACTTCCGCTCCACGGACTGGAACCACACCCCATCCATGGCCAGCCAGTTTTTCGAGTAGATGGTGAGAAGTTCCAGCAGCTGCTCCCGGCTCAGGTCCTCCAACCGCTCCCCGGCCCTCATACCACTTTCACCATCACAAAGTCGTCCATGTAGTACCCAGAGCCAATGTCAGCTTTCACGGACTCCACCGTCTCGTAGCCCAGGTGCTCGTAGACCTCTTTGGCGTGGGTGTTGTGCTTGTTCACCGTCAGCCGGATCCGGGAAAGGCCCTCTTTCTTGGTCTCCTCCTCCACCAGCTGGAACAGCACCCGGGTCACCCCCTGGTGCCTGCACTGGGGCAGCAGGTACACCTTGCTCAGGTACATCTCCTCTTTCCCTTCGTACCGGGGGGCGTAGCCCACAAAGCCAGCGTACTCCCCCCGGAGCTTCGCCAGCACGTACCGGTAATTCTGATGGGCCATCTGGTCCTTCACCGCGTGGTCCGACTGGAACTTGTCGATCATGTACTCCGGCTGCCCCGCCGGGAGGATGGGGTCGAAGGTCTCGTGCCAGACGATCTTGGCGATGGCGCACAAGGTGTCGATCTGCGCTTGGGTCTCCACCCGCTCTAAGGTGATCTCGCTCATACAGGTCTTCCTTTCAAAAAATATGGGGAGCGGCCCTTACCGCTCGCTGTAGTTGCCCAGGAAAGAGAACCGGGGCAGCTCCTCCTGGAGGCTGCACAGCACGTCCAGGGCGCTGCCCTGGTGGATGTTCCCGGTGAAGTCCAGGTAGAAGTCGTACTCAAAGGTCCGGCCGGGGATGGGCCGGGACTCGATCTTGGTCAGGTTCAGCCCGCACAGGGCGAAGCGCTCCAGCACGTGGTACAGGGACCCGGTGGTGTGGGGGATGGAAAAGCACAGGCTGATCTTGTTGGCGTCCTCCGGCAGGATGGGCTCCCGGGAGATGACCACGAACCGGGTGGTGTTGTTCTTCTCGTTCTGCACGCCCTCCTCCAAAATGACCAGGCCGTACTGCTCCGCCGCCGCCCGGGAGCACAGCACCCCCAGGCCGGCGGGATGCTCCTGGGCCACGTGCCGGGCCGCCGCCGCGGTGTTGGACCACTCCACGGGCTTGAGGCCCTTCTCCCGCAGGTACTGGCTGCACTGGGACAGGGCCTGGGGGTGGGAAGCCACCTGGGTCACGGGGACGGCGGGGTCCGCCGCGGCCAGGCAGTGGACCACCTTTACGTCCACCGCCCCCACCATGTAGAACCGGTACTGGAGGATGAGGTCGTACACCGCGGCCACAGACCCGGCGGCGGAGTTCTCCACCGGCACCACGCCCAGGCTGCCCTGCCCCTGGTCCACCAGGTCGAAGACCTGTCGAAACTCCGGCACGAAGGAAATGGGCGCCTGGGGGAACAGAGTCTTGGCGGCCTGGTGGGACCAGGCCCCTTCCACTCCCTGGCAGATCACCTCCGCCGGGGCGGAAGGCATCTGGCGGGAGGCTTCCCGCTCCAGCCGCCGCAAGCTCTCCCCGGTCTGGAGCATCTGGTGCTGCCGGGCCCGGCTCACCTCTAATATGGTGCCGTACAGGGCCTGGGCCTCCCGGGAGAACTCTCCCCCTTGGCTGCCTACCCGCTCTAAGATGGCCTGCTCCCGCTGGGGGGCGAACACCGGCTGCCCTGCCTGGGACTTGAGCCGGGCCACCTCCTTGGAGCACTCCATCCGCCGCAGGAACAGGGGCAGCAGCTGCCTGTCGATCTCGTCGATGGTCTGGCGCACCACGTTCATTTTTTCCTGATATTCCCGCTCCTCCACAGCTCATGCCCCCTCTCTCTTCAAAAGGCCGCTCTCAGCGAGCAGCTCCAGCACCGCCACGCAGGCGGCGGCCTCTACCACAGGCACGGCCCGGGGCACAATGCAGGGGTCGTGGCGGCCCCGTACCACCAGCTTGCCCTCTCCCCCGTGGAGCAGATCCACCGTGTCCTGCTCCTTCCCGATGGAGGCCGTGGGCTTGAAGGCCGCCCGGAACACCAGGGGCATGCCGTTGGTGATGCCACCCAGAATCCCCCCGGCGTGGTTGGTCCTGGTCTTCACTCGCCCATCTTCGTCCCGGAACATGGGATCGTTGTGCTGGCTGCCCCGCATCCCGGCGGCGGCAAAGCCCGCGCCGAACTCCAGGCCCTTCACCGCGGGAATGCCGAACACCGCCTGGGCGATGAGGTTTTCCGCCCCGTCGAACATGGGGCTGCCAGCCCCTGCCGGCAGCCCGGTGACGGCGCACTCCACCACGCCCCCCACGCTGTCGGCCTCCAGCCGGGCGGCCTCCACCTGGGCGTACATTTTCTCCTTGACGGCGGGGTCGATCACCGGGAAGTACTGCTGGCTCAGGCTCTCCAGCAGGGCCGGGGACACGGCCGCCAGGTCGAAGGGGGTATCCTCCACCCCGGCGATGGAGGCCACGTGGGCCCCCACAACGATGCCCCGCCGGGCCAAGATCTGCCGGGCCACCGCCCCAGCAAACACCAGGGGCGCGGTGAGCCGCCCGGAGAAGTGCCCGCCCCCTCGCAGGTCGTTATGGCCGCCGTACTTCACCCAGGCGGTGTAGTCCGCGTGGCCGGGGCGGGGCAGGGCGTACAGGTTTTCATAGTCTTTCGACCGCTGGCTGGTGTTTTCAATCATGGCGCACAGGGGCGCCCCGGTGGTCACGCCGTCCAGCAGCCCGCAGAGGACCTGGGGCAGGTCCGGCTCTTTCCGGGTGGTGGCGGTCTTGTCCTGGCCCGGGGCCCGGCGGGCCATCTGTGTGAGCACCTGGTCCCAGTCGATGGCCTCCCCGGCGGGCAGGCCGTCGATGTTCACCCCGATGGCCTTGGTGTGGCTGCCCCCGAAAATGGACAGCTTGATGTCCCTTCCGAAACTAGAGGACATGGGCGATCCCTCCCAATCTTTTAAAGTCGTCAAAAAAGCCGGGGTACGATTTGCGCACGCTCCAGGCGTCGGTAACGGTGACCGGTCCCCGGCTGCCCAGGGCAGCCCCGGCCAGGGCCATGACCACCCGGTGGTCGTTGACCCCCAGGGCCCGCCCCCCCTTCAGCGTCTCGACCCCCTTCAGGACAAGGCCGTCCTCCCGAGACAGCGCCTTCCCCCCCAGGGCGGTGAGGGCCGCCTCCATGGCGGCCAGCCGGTCGCTCTCCTTCAGCCGCAGCCGCTGGGCGTTGACGATGGCTGTCTCCCCTTGGCTCAGTGCGGCGCACACGGACAGGGCCGGCACCATGTCCGGGATCTGGGCGGCGTCGATGACCTGGCCTCTCAGCCCCCGGAAAGGCTCCCCTGCCCGGGGGTTGCTGCACAGCAGCAGGTCCCCCTCCCAGCGCAGGTCCAGCCCGAAACCTTCAAAGAGCTCCACGCAGGCCTTGTCCCCCTGGAGGGAGTCCCGGGAGAGGCCGGCAAGCTCCACCCGCTCCCCGCCGGGAGCCAGGGCGGCCATGGTCAGGAAAAACGCCGCCTGGGACCAGTCTCCCTCCACCGCCAGGTTCTGGGGGCGGTAGCGCTGGCCACCCGGCACGCGCCACCCCCGGCCGATGCGGCAGGCGGTGACGCCGAAGCGCTCCATGGCCTGGAGGGTGAGGTTCACATACCCCTCCGACTCCAAGGGGGTGGTGAGGACGATCTCGCTGTCCCCGGAGAGCAGGGGCAATGCCAGCAGCAGCCCGGTGATGAACTGAGAGCTCACGTTCCCCGGCAGGGCGAAGACCCCGGGCTCCAGACGGCCCTCCACCGTCAACGGAAGGAACTCCCTCCCCGGGTCCTGGTACCTTACCCCGTGGGCGGGGAGCAGCTCCCGGTACACGTCCAGGGGCCGCTGGGGCAGCCTGCCTTCCCCGGTGAAGGTCCACCTTCCCCCCAAAGCGCAGGCGATGGGAATGAGAAACCGCAGGGTAGACCCGCTTTCCCCGCAGTGGATGACGCCCCCCTGGGCTCTGCCCAGGCCGGCGCCCTCCACCAGGCACAGGCCCCGGTCCTCCTCCAGCCGGACCTGTCCCCCCAGGGCCTCTATGGCCCGGGCGGTGGCGTCTATGTCCTGGCTGCCCGCCATGTGGGAGAGGGCGCAGCTGCCCCGGGACAGGGCGGCGCACAGCATGGCCCGGTGGGCCACGCTCTTGCTGGGGGGCAGCGTCACCCTGCCGCCCCGGAATTCGTTGCCGTACGTCACTTCCGCCATAGGTTCACCTCACAGCGCGGCCAGGAGCTGGTCCCGGGTCATGGGGTAGATCACGGTCTTGCCAATGTCCCGCAGCAGGATGAGCCGCAGGGTGTCCCCGTCGCTTTTCTTATCGAGGGCGGTGGCCTGTACCAGCTCCTCTTTGGTGAACCGGTCCTCCGTGGGCAGGCCGTAGCGCTCCAGCACCCGGCGGACCTTCTCCCCGGTGCCTGGGGCGGTGATCCCCAGGTGTTCGCCTGCCTGGCAGGCCAGCACCATGCCGATGCCCACCGCCTCCCCGTGGGACAGGTCCTGGAAGTGGTGGAGCTTCTCCAGCGCGTGGCCGAAGGTGTGGCCGAAGTTCAGGACCATCCTGGCCCCAGTGTCCCGGGCGTCCTCCTCCACCAGGATCTTCTTGCAGGCCACGCACTGGGCCAGCACGCTCTCCAGGTCCTCCAGGGCTGTGCCCTGTTCCAAGGCCTGGAACAGGTCCGGCGCCTGGATGCACCCGTACTTGATAACCTCCCCCATGCCGTCCCGGAAGTACCGCTCCGGCAGGGTTTGCAAGGTGTCCGGGTCGGCCAGCACCGCCAGGGGCTGGTGGAAGGCCCCCACCAGGTTCTTCCCGAAGGGCAGGTCCACCCCGGTCTTCCCCCCCACGCTGGCGTCCACCTGAGAGAGCAGGGTGGTGGGCACCTGCACAAAGGGGATGCCCCGCAGGTAGGTGGCGGCAGCGAAGCCTCCCATGTCCCCGGCCACGCCCCCTCCCAGGGTGAGGAGCAGGTCGCTGCGGGTAAAGCCGTTCTGGGCCAGGGCCTCGTACATCTGGCACACGGTGGCGATCTGCTTGTGCTCTTCCCCGGCGGGGAAGACGAACTGGCTCACCCGGAAGCCCGCCCCCTCCAGGGAGGCGATGACCCGCTGGCCGTACAGGGGGAACACATTGCTGTCGCTGACGATCATCACCTGGCAGCCGGGCTTTTTCACCTGGGCTGTCAGGGCCCCGGCCTGGTCCAGAACCCCCCGCTGGATGGTCACGGCGTAGGGCCGGTCTGTTTTCACTTGGATCTTCATGGCACTCCCGCTTTCTCTCGTTAGTTGTGACAGGGCCCTCAGCCCTCTTCCCGTTTGATCTGGGCGGCGGCCCGGAGCAGGGCCCGGAGCCGTTCCTCGTCCTCTCCCTCCACCGCCTGCCGGATGGCGGTGAGATTGCCCATCAGCTCGTCCAGCTCTTTTACCAGGCTCTGCCGGTTATCCAGAAACAGGCGTGCCCAGAGCACGTCGTTGATGTTGGCCACCCGGGACACGTCCCGGTAGCTCCCGGCGGAAAAGCCCTTGTGCTGCCGGCACCGGGGGCTCATCACGTAGGCGCAGGCCAGGGCGTGGGGCAGCTGGGAGGTAAAGGCGATGATCTGGTCGTGCTCCTGGGGGGTGGTGTACACCACCCGGCCGAAGCCCATCTCCCGGGCCATGGCCGCCACGGTCTCCACCGCGTCCTCCGGGGCGCCGCAGGGGGCGATGAGGTAAGAGGCCCCCACAAAGATGCTGGGGTCGCTGGCGCCAAAGCCGGAGAGCTCCTTCCCCGCCATGGGGTGGCCCGCCACAAACCGGTACCGCCCTGTGCCCCGCAGCTGTTCCATCCCGGCGCAGATCTCCCCCTTGATGCCGCAAGTGTCCGTGAGGATGGTCCCCTCCTTCAACTGGGGGCCCCAGGTCCTGGCAAACTCCAAAGCCGTCTCCGGGTAGACGCACAGGTACACCAGGTCCGCCTGCTTCAGGTCCTCCGGGGAGGCCTTGCCGTGGATGGCCCCGCAGGAGCAGGCGTCCAGCAGGGCGTCGTCATTCACGTCCATGCCCAGCACCCGATGGGCGGTGTTCTGCCGCAGGGCCTTGGCCATAGACCCGCCGATCAGCCCCAGGCCTACAATGACGATGTTCATGGCGCCACCTTACAGGCTGTGCACCAGCCCGGAGACCTTGCGGACCTTCTGGGCCAGGGCGTCGAACTGGGCAGGGGTGATGGACTGGGCGCCGTCGCACAGGGCGTGGCTGGGGTCATTGTGGACCTCGATGATCAGGCCGTCGGCGCCGATAGCCGCGGCGGACAGGGCCAGGGGCTCGATGAGCCAGTTGATGCCGGAGGCGTGGCTGGGGTCCACGATGA
Organism: Candidatus Acutalibacter pullistercoris; assembly: GCA_019115285.1. GTDB lineage: Bacteria > Bacillota > Clostridia > Oscillospirales > Acutalibacteraceae > Acutalibacter > Acutalibacter pullistercoris. The sequence goes on along the minus strand of DXDU01000008.1, from coordinate 17,593 downwards.
CAGGCAGATGGGACAGCCGCTTGAGCACCGGCACCGCAGAGATGTCCAACGTGTTGCGGGTGAAGGTCTCGTAGGTGCGGATGCCCCGCTCGCAGAGAATGACCTGCTCGTTGCCCTCGGCCATGATGTACTCGGCGCTCATGAGAAGCTCCTCGATGGTGTTGGCAAGGCCCCGCTTTAAAAGGATGGGCTTGCGCAGGCGGCCCAGCTGCTTTAACAGCTCGAAGTTCTGCATGTTCCGTGCCCCCACCTGGATGATGTCCACATCCTCGAACAGGGGCAGGTGCTCGATGCTCATGATCTCGGTGACGATGGGCAGGCCCGTCTTCTCCTTGGCTTTGGAGAGCAGCTCCAGGCCCTCGCCCTTCATGCCCTGGAAGGAGTAGGGGGAGGTGCGGGGCTTGAAGGCGCCGCCCCGGAGGAACTGGGCCCCGGAATCCTTCACGCTCTGGGCGATGGAGCAGATCTGCTCCTCGCTCTCCACAGAGCAGGGCCCGGCGATCAGGGCCAGGCGCCCGTCCCCGATGGTCTGTCCCCCCGGCAGGGTGATCACCGTGTCGTCGGGGTGGAACTTCCGGTTGGCCTTCTTATAGGGCTCCTGCACCCGCTTGACGCTCTCCACGAAGTCCTGGGCCTGGATGTACTCCGCGTCGATGGCGGTGGTGTCGCCGATCAGGCCCAGCACCGTGCTGTGGGTGCCCACCCAGGTGTTCACCTGTACGTCGTAATGGCTGGTGAGCTTCTGGATGAAATTGTCCACCAGCTCCTGCTTTTGGTTGGGTTTCAATACGATGATCATAAGGTCTTCTTCCTTTCCAGGTCACAAAAAAATAGCGGGGCCGAAAAACGGCTCCGCTGCAAGACAAATTCCAATTTCCCCCGCGTTTCAGCAGGGAACACCAGATAGATCGCCGCCGGCAGCAGCCGCACCGTTTTTCCACGGGAAATAAGCCCGCGCGGTAAATCGCAGGCTGAAGAAGCGGCTAAATCGGTGGCAGCGCACAGGGCCCATGGTGTTCTCTCCTTGTTTCCAGAAGAAATCTACGAAAACTAGTCTAATCCCCCGGCGGGTATTTGTCAAGAATTTTTTGCCCCGCTCCCCCGCCTCCCGGCGGGCTGAGAGTCGTACAGGGCGGCGATGCGCCGGGCCACCACAATGGCCGGGGCCCCGGCGTCGATGGTTCTGTCGGCGGCAGCCTGGTACAGGGGGCAGCGCTGGGCGTACAGGTCGGCGATGACCTGCCGCCGGTTGGGCTTTTGCAGCAGGGGCCGGCGCTTGTCGTTTTTCAGCCGCTCCTGCAGGGCCGGCAGGGGCACGTCCAGATAGAGGATCTCCCCGCCTCCCCGGTGAAAGCCCTCCACGTTCCGGGGAAAGAGCACGGTGCCCCCGCCGCTTGCCACCACCAGGGACTTCTTCCGGGCGATCTCCTCCACGGCCTGGGCCTCCCGCTCCCGAAAGCCCTCTTCCCCAAACTGGGCGAAGATCTGGGATACGGTCATCCCCGCCCGCTCTTCCACGAACCGGTCCAGGTCGCAGAACTCCCTGTCCAGCAGCTTGGCGAGCCTGCGGCCCACGCTGGTCTTGCCGCTGCCCATAAACCCGCACAAAATGATATTTCCAGCCAAACTCTTCCCTTCCCTCATCCAAAAAGTCGCTCCGTCTCAGCCTGTGCCTCCCGGCACAGCGCCTCCAGGTCCTCTCCCCGGAACTTGCTGCCGTACCAGATCTCGTGGGCGGCCACCGCCTGGTACACCAGCATCTCCATGCCCCCCACGGCGACGGCCCCGGCCTCTTTGGCCAGCCGGAGAAGCTCTGTCTCCCCCGGGTTGTACACCGCGTCGAACACGGCCTTGCACCGGCCCACCACCTGGGCGGACACAGGGCTTTCCCCAGCGTGGGGGTACATGCCCACACTGGTGGCGTTTAAGAGCAGGTCGTACTCTGGCTTGGGGACCCCGCACCCGCACAGCCCCTCCAACTCCTCGTAGGTCTGTATCTCGATGCGGAAGTCCCTGTCCCCCCGCTGCCGGAGGAAAGCTGCCAGCTCCTCCCCCAGGGCCACGGCTTTCGGCTGGGAGTTCTTCCGGCAGGCGATGGTCAGATCCGGGTCTTTTCGCTCCTGGGCGATCTCAAAGGCCAGGGCCCTGGCGGCGCCGCCGTTTCCCAGCAGCAGCACCCTGCCGGAAAAGTCCAGGCCGTGGTTTTCCAGGGCTTTCCGGCAGCCGGCGCCGTCGGTGGTGTAGCCGGTAAGGCGGCCCCCTTCCACCTTCACGGTGTTCACCGAGCCAAACCGGGCGGCCTGGGGGTCCACCTCATCCAGAAAGGGCAGGATGGCGCTTTTATAGGGGATGGTCACGTTAAAGCAGTCCAGCCCCCGCAGCCGGGGAAGCCCCGCCTCCAGGTCCGGCAGGTCCAGCACTTCATACTCTAAAGGAATGCCCCCCAGGGCGAAAAGCCTCTTCTGGATCAGGGGGGACATGGTGTGTCCGATGGGGTGGCCGATGACCGCGGCCCGCTGTGTCTTCATAGGTGGCAGCGCCTCTTTTCCCGGGAAATGCAAAATATTTTCAAAATGCCTGTTGACAAAGGCCAAAGCGTTCAATACAATGTAGGTGATACAAGCGTGATCCGGCGGGACGGCCGATCCGGCAAGTTCTTCTTGAGATTGTATCACAGACCGGCGCTCTTTGTCTACTGCAATTCTTCGGGGCGGGGCGTTGGGTCACAGCATAAAGTCCTGTTCAAAAAATCTTTAGGAGGAACGGAATATGGTACTGGAAAAGATCAAGGCGATCCTGAGCGGACAGTTCGACGTGGAAGAGGATTCCATCACCCCTGAGACCAACCTGGCCGACGACCTGGGCGCCGATTCTCTGGACGTGGTGGACCTGCTGATGTCCATCGAGGATGAGTTCGAGGTGGAGATCCCCGACAGCGAAGTGGAGAACATCAAGACCGTGGGCGCGCTGGTGGAATACATCGAGAGCCACTCCTAAGGCGCCTGGTCCCTTTTAGAAAAAAGGAACGCCTGGACGCTTTGTCCGGGCGTTTTTGCTTGCCCAAAGGGCGGCGGCGCCCCAGCGCTGCCTCAAGTATTGCGAGAGAAAGGATAGAACACAATGGCACAGCAGAAGAAAATGGTGGAGAGCATCACCTCCATGGAGGAGGATTTCTCCCAGTGGTACACCGACGTGGTGAAAAAGGCCGAGCTCATGGACTATTCCAGTGTGAAGGGCTGCATGGTCATCGAGCCCTATGGGTATGCCATCTGGGAGAACATCCAGCGAGAGATGGACACCCGCTTTAAGAAGTTGGGGGTGCAGAACGTGTACATGCCCCTGCTCATTCCCGAGAGCCTGCTGCAGAAGGAGAAGGACCACGTGGAGGGCTTCGCTCCCGAGTGCGCCGTGGTCACCGAGGGCGGCGGCGAAAAGCTGGCGGAAAAGCTGTTCATCCGCCCCACCAGCGAGACCCTGTTCTGCGAGCACTACCAGAAAGTGATTCACTCCTACCGGGACTTGCCCAAGCTCTACAACCAGTGGTGCAGCGTGCTGCGGTGGGAGAAAACCACCCGGCCTTTCCTGCGGGGTATGGAGTTTTTGTGGCAGGAAGGCCACACCATGCACGAGACTGCCGAAGAGGCCGAAGAGTTCACCCTGAAGATGCTGCACGTCTATGACGAGGTCTATCGGGATGTGCTGGCCATTCCCCCGGTGATTGGGAAAAAGACCGAGAAAGAGAAGTTTGCCGGGGCCGAGGCCACCTACACCCTGGAGCCCATGATGCACAACGGCGTGGCCCTGCAGGGCGGCACCAGCCACTACTTCGGCGACGGCTTCACCAAGGCCTTCGACATCACCTTCACCGGCCGGGACAACGGCCTGCACCACCCCTACCAGACCTCCTGGGGCATGAGCACCCGGCTGATCGGCGCTGTGATTATGGTCCACGGCGACGACAACGGCCTGGTGCTGCCCCCCAAGATCGCCCCCATCCAGGTGGCCATCGTCCCCGTGGCCCAGCACAAGCCCGGCGTCCTGGAAAAGGCCCGGGAGCTTCGGGACAGACTTTCTGAGAAGTACCGGGTGAAGCTGGACGACTCCGACAACTCCCCCGGCTGGAAGTTCGCCCAGTACGAGATGCAGGGCGTGCCCCTGCGGGTGGAGATCGGCCCCAAGGATCTGGAGAACAACCAGTGCGTCCTGGTGCGCCGGGACACCCGGGAGAAGCAGTTCATCTCCTTAGACCAGCTGGAAGCCGCTGTGGAGCAGGGCCTCTCCGACCTGCACGACGCCATGTACCAGCGGGCCCTGCAGAACCTGCGGGAGAAGACCTTCACCGCCACCACCTACCAGGAGTTCCTGGACATCGCCCAGAACCACCCCGGCTTTATCAAGGCCATGTGGTGCGGCGACAGCGCCTGCGAGGACAAGATCAAGGAGGAGACCGGCGGCGTCAAGTCCCGGTGCATCCCCTTCGAGGAAGAGCAGCTCTCCGACGTGTGCGTCTGCTGCGGCAAGCCCGCGAAGCACATGGTCTACTGGGGCAAGCAGTACTGATCGAAAGCGCATACACAGGAAAGCCCCTCCCCCGCGGGAGGGGCTTTCTGGCGCTTCTTTGGGAAAAAAGGGCCTTCCTCACAATTATTTATGGGATTTCACGGAAAAACACCTTTACATTTTCCATTGTTTGTACTAGAATGTAGGTGTAATGAACATGCGGGTATCCGTGTGTGAAAAATAGGAGGAGATCCCAATGGCAAAATTAAAGATCGGCTTTATCGGCTGCGGCGGCATTGCCAACGGCAAGCATCTGCCTGGCATGGCTCAGCAGAAAGAGTACGCTGACCTGGTCGCCTTCTGTGACCTGATTCCCGAGCGCGCTGAAAAGGCCGCCAAGGAGTACGGCACTCCCGACGCCAAGGTGTACACTGACTACCACGAGCTGCTGGCCGACCCCACCATCGACGCTGTGCACGTTCTGACCCCCAACGTGGCCCACTGTGAGATCACCGTGGCCGCTCTGGAAGCCGGCAAGCATGTCCTGTGCGAGAAGCCCATGGCTGCTACCCCCGCCGACGCCCAGAAGATGCTGGAGGCCCGTGACCGCACCGGCAAGATGCTGACCATCGGCTATCAGTACCGTCATTTCCCCGTGAACCAGGTTGCTAAGGCTGTTGTGGACGACGGCTGGCTGGGCGACATCTACTACGCCGAGGCCACCTACCTCCGCCGCCGCGGCGTTCCCACCTGGGGCGTGTTCACCGACAAGTCCAAGCAGGGCGGCGGTCCCCTGATCGATATCGGCACCCATGCTCTGGACCTGACTCTGTTCCTGATGAACAACTACGATGTTGACTACGTGGTCGGCACCTCCTTCGAGAAGCTGGGCCAGCTGCTGGATCCCAAGTACCAGGGCCAGGTCAACCATCGCGGCGAGCAGGACAACTGGAACAACAAGACCTACGACGTGGAAGATTCCGCTGTCGGTCAGATCAAGATGAAGAACGGCGCTGTCATCAACCTGCGGGCTGCCTGGGCCATCAACATGGCCGAGAACGCCGGCGCTGACAACGAGGCCCACACCCTGCTGTGCGGCACCAAGGGCGGTCTGGACACCCTGACCGGCCAGGTCCGTCTGAACCATGTGGTGGGCAGCCAGCCCGCTATCACCACCGTGGGCAACAAGATCGCCTCTTACATCCCCGGCTACAGCCAGGGCCCCGCTCCCATCTCCAAGGAGCATGAGATCTGGGTCAAGGCTCTCCGCGGCGAGGGCGAGCTGTTCGTCACCGCTGACCAGGCCTTCGTGGTCACCAAGATTCTGGACGCCATCTATCAGTCCTCCAAGACTGGCAAGCCCGTCTATTTCTAAGCCGAAAGCCGACGGACAAGCGTCCTGCCTCAGTTAGGAAGAAGATCCCCCCGCCCTCGGGCAGGGGGATTTTTTTGCCCTCTCTCCCCCATTTCCAAGAATTTCTTGCTTTCCTCGGCCATCTGTTGTAATCTTATAGTGTCAGAGAGAAAGGAGGCAGCGCCATGGCGGATACACCCACCATCCTGGTGACAGACACAAAGTACCGGGCCTCCCTGGCCGCAGTGGAAGCCCTGGGCCGGGCCGGGTACCCGGTGGCCGCCCTGCACACCAAAGAGGATGGAAGCGGGGTCCCTCCCCCCTTCCGCTCCCGGTACGCCCGCCGGAAGCTCCTGCTGCCCTGTTCCAACACCTCCCCTCAGTACACGGCTTTGCTGCGCAAGGCCTGCCAGTCCCTGGGGGGCCGCCCGGTGATCTTCCCCATCGCCGCCGCCACCTTGCAGACCCTCTCCGCCCAGGGGCAGGAGCTTGCGGACTGCGCCAGCTTTCTGGTCTCGCCCCCCTCTGTGCTGGACCAGGCCAACGACAAGCGCTTTGTGGGGGAGCTGGCCCGGTCTTTGGGGGTGCCCGTGCCGGAGGAATTCCCCTGCCCCCAGGGGCAGCTGCCGGGGCGTTTCCCGGTGATCGTCAAGCCCCGGTGCGGGGAAAAGCTGGGCCTGCACGCGGAGGAGCGCTACCGCAAAGCCTACGACGCCGCCAGCTTCGCCAAGGCCTACCAGGCCATGAGCCAGTACGACCCACAGCCCGTGGTCCAGGAGCTGGTGGAGGGCGAAGCCGTGGGGGTCTCCGCCGTGCTGGACCGGGAGAGCCGGCCTGTGGCGGTGGTCTGCCACCGGCGGGTCCGGGAGTACCCCATCCAAGGGGGGCCCTCCTCCTGCTGCGAAAGCTGCTGGGACCAGTCTCTGGTGGACCATGCCCTCCGGCTGCTGCAGGGGCTCTCCTTTGTGGGCATGGCCATGGTGGAGTTCAAAGGGGGCAAGCTGCTGGAGATCAACCCCCGGGTGTGGGGCAGCTTCCCCTTGACCTACAAGTGCGGCTCCCCCTTTGCGGAGGCCTATGTCCGGGCCTCCCTGGGAGAGCGCCTTCCCCTGTGCCAGGGTCCCCAGTACCAGCTGGGCCGGCGGATGCAGTACCTGCTCAACGACGGGCTGGCCTGCCTGGGCTACCTGCGCCAGGGCCAGGCCGCCCGTGGCCTGGGGGGCCTGAAAGACCTGCTGGACCCCCGGGTAAAGGACGGGGTCTTCTCCTGGGACGACCCCAAGCCCTTCTTCACCTACCTGAAAAACACCCTGGGCAAAGGAGGCAAGTGATATGGAACTCCGCGGAGACCTGCACGTGCACACCTGCCGCTCCCCCGACAGCGACACCACCCTGGAACAGGCCCTGTCCGCCGCCAAGGCCGCGGGCCTGGACTTCCTGGCCCTCACCGACCACAACCTGCCCCCCGACCCCAGCCTGTTTCCGGCGGGGCGGCGCCAGGGAATTCTTGTCATCCCCGGGGTGGAGTACTCCACCGACCGGGGCCACCTGCTGGGCCTCTTTTTAGAAAGGCCCTGTCCCCCCGCGGAGGAGGGACGGGTGACCTTTTCCCAGGCCGTGGCGTGGATCCGCCAAAGCGGCGGGCTGGCGGTGCTGGCCCATCCCTTTCAAAGCACCGCCCAGACCGTGGAGGAGCGCATGGCCCAGCTGGAGAGCCTGGCCCCCCTGTTAGACGGCCTGGAGGTGTGCAACCGGCGGGCCACGAAAAAACGGCGAAACGCCAACTCCCTGGCGGAACAGGCCAAGGCCAGGTTTCTCCCCCGGGGGGCGTCCACCGCCGGCAGCGACGCCCACTCCCCCCAGGAGATCGGCACCGCCGTGTTGACGGTCACCGTGGAGGAGCCCACCCTGCAGGCCCTGCGCCAAGCCCTGACCCAGGGGGCGCCCTGCTCCTGGAAGACAGCCCCCTGCGGCAACCGGCTCATCGCCAAGAGCCAGCGGATTATGCTGCGAAAGACCGGGGCCTCTCCCAAAGCCTACGCCAGATGGCTGGCCTTTTGGGGGCTGTGCCTTGTGCGGGATCTCAAGCAAAAGCGGGCCTGAGCCCGCGTCACTTTACCAGAGAGGAACGAGAAGTATGGAATCCACTTGGATCAAGCTGGGAAAAAAAGTAAAGCGCCTGGCCAAGGCCACCCTCTTCCCCACCCAGAAGGCCCACATCTCCTACGTGCGCCGGATTGAGCGGGTGAAGACCAGTGAGAAAGTCTGCGCCATGACCTTCGACGACGGCCCCATGGACCTGCCTGCCGCCCCGGACCAGTTCGGGGGCCAGGCCCTCACCGACGTGCTGCTGGACACTTTGCGGGACTTCGGGTCCAAGGGCGTCTTCGACGTGGTGGGAGACACCTCAGAAAATTACCCCGACGCCTGCGGCGCCCCCGGCACCCCCACCTGGGGTGGAACCGCCTTCGACCACTACCCCGAGTTCGGCCAGGACCACATGGGCGGCGCCGAGCACTGCCCCAGGCTGATCCAGCGGATCCTCAGCGAGGGCCACCAGATCACCAACCACGGCTACCGGCACATCATCTTCGGAAAGAAGCCCTACGTCTACGGCAAGCGCCAGTACCAGGGGAACCTGGACGCGGTGGTGCAGGACATGGAGAAGCTCCACAGCCTGCTGAAGGACCGCCACGGCTACACCATGACCATGACCCGGCCTCCCCACTACGTGGACAACATCGACGGCACCTTTACCTCCTACGACGCCTGCGCCCTGATGGACTACCAGTACCTGGCGGCCTCCTTCGACGGCCAGGGCTGGCTCCCCGCCAAAACCGGGGACGTGCAGCAGATGGAGGTCAAGGAGATGGTGGAGCCCCTGCGCCGGGCCCTAGAGCAGGACCAGGACTTCTTCTGCGGGCAGATCATCTTCCAGAAGGACGGCTACAATATGGCCCTGCGCACCCCCGTGGCCTTCGGCCTGCGCCAGCACCTGGAACTGCTGGCGAAAGCCGGCTACCGGGTGGTCACCGTCCAGGACCTGCTGGAGCTCTCCCCCTTCGCCGACGTGGGAGCGGACGACCCGGACTTCGACCACCTGAAGGAGCTGCAGCGCGCCCACGCCATCGTCTACAGCGATAACACCCTGCGCTTGGACGAGCCCATGTCCCGGGGGGAGCTGGCTATGCTCCTGGCCCCCAGAGATGCCACCGTGGGCACCCGCATCCGCAAGCTCCGCCAAGGGGACAAGAACTTCGCCCACCCCTACAGCGGCGCCCTCCACTGGTGCGTGGAGCAGCACCTGCTGCCCCCCAGCGTCTCTCCCGACACGCCGCTGCAGCCCGCGGATCTCCGCAAGGCCTCGGATTTCTTCCTCAGCACCGTCACCGGCACCAGCCGCCGGGACGTGCTCCGCAAGGCGAAACTGTAAAAAAACGAAAGAAGCGCCCAGGCTCCCCAGCCCAGGCGCTCTTTTTTGCTCTTACAGGTCGATCCAGTACCGGCGCAGGGGTTTGCCCTCCTCCAGCACCACGTTTTCCAGCACGCCGCCGCAGGCCTCAATGGTCCTGGCGGAAGGCAGGTTGTCGTCGTTGCAGGTGATCAGGGCCCGGCCGATGCCCCGCTCCCTAGCTTTCTCCAGGCCCAGGGCCAGCATCATGGGGGCATATCCTCTGCCCCTGCAGCTGGGACGGATCCCATAGCCGATATGGCCGCCGAAATCCAGCAGGTGCTGGTTCAGCTCATGGCGCAGGTCCAGAGAACCGGCCACACATCCTTCCCTGTCAATCAGGAAATAGGTAGTTCCCGAAACAAAATCCTTTCGTGGCGGAAACCTGCGCCACAAGGCTCTCTCCCCCAACCATTGCTCATAAGATTTTTCCCCGCGCAGCGCAGAAACCGGAACCATGGTCTCCCCGTCCCATTCGTCCTGATAGGCCATTACCGCCTCTGGCGGCAGCTCTTCCGGCAAAGCCAAGGCCAACCCTTGTTTTCTGGCCCGCAAGAGATGATAGTCCCCAGCGGTCATAGAGTAGCAGCAGGTGTCGGCCACCCTGCCGTCATGGAGCACCGAACCCTGCCGTAGCGTGCCCTCATACCGGAATCCGCTTTTCTCGATGACCCGCCGGGACCGCTGGTTGAAGCTGAAGTGGTTCACCGTGAGCAGCCGCAGCTTCTCCTCACGGAAGGCGTAGTCGATCACCGGGGCCACGGCCTCGGTCATGTAGCCCTGGCCCCAGCAGGGGCGGGCCAGCACGTAGCCCAGCATCTTGCAGGCCGGCACCCCGGGGCGGCGGTCCTCCTTGTGCAGGCCGATGGACCCCACCGCCTTGCCGCTGTCCTTTTCCTCAATGCACCAGATCTCGTCCTCCTCTGTGGGGGTGAGCCACCCCTCCAGAATGCTCCAGGACTCCTCCAAGCTCTCGTGGGGCTTCCAGCCCGCGTTAGGGCCCACCTCCGGGTCCTTGCAGTAGCGGTGGAAGTCCTCCAGGTCCTCCTTCCGCCAGGGGCGCAAGCGCAGGCGCTGTGTCTCAAACTGTTCCAAGGTTCTCCCTCCTTCTAGTTTACATAATTTTTTAAACTCCCCCCTATGCCGGGGAGCTTATTTCAATTTCAGGGCCATGGCGATCCAACCCTTTTCCTCCCGGCGCTCCAGCACCTGGAAGGTGTCACCGATGGCGTCCAGCACGTCCTGCTCCCTGGTGTCGATAATGCCGCTGATGAGGTACACGCTGTCCTTCTCCAAAAACCGGGGGGCGTCTTTGCTCAGCAGGATGACGATGTCCGCCACGATGTTGGCCGCCACCACCTGGAACTTTCCGGTGACTTTCTCCGCCAGGTTCCCGCAAATGCCGGTGAACTTCTCCCCCACGCCGTTGGTGTTGGCGTTCTCCACGGCGGTCTTCACGGCGAGAGGGTCGATGTCCACCCCCACCGCGGACTTGGCCCCCAGCAGCAGAGCCGCCACCGACAGGATGCCGCTGCCGCAGCCCATGTCCAAGAAGTCGCAGCCGGGGGTAAGGTACTTCTCCAGCAGCTCCAGGCACAGGCGGGTGGTCTCGTGGGTGCCGGTGCCAAAGGCCAGGCCCGGCTCCAGGTCCAACACAATGCGGCCCTGGGGGTCACACTGTTCCTCCCACAGGGGGCGGATGAGCAGCTTCTCCCCCACGGGGATGGGGTGGAAATACTTCTTCCAGTTGTTGATCCAGTCCTCTTTCACGCAGCTGTCCAGGGTGATGGTGTGCTGGATGCCCAGGGCGTTGTAGCGCTCCTCCAAATAGGACACCGCCTCCGCCGGGTTCTCCTCGGGGCTGATGTACACGTGGATCACCGCGTGTTCCCGGTCCTTTTGCAGCAGCTCCTCATCGATGAGGTCGATATGGGCGATCTCCATGGCCTCTTCTTCTAAGTGGGAATAGTCCTCCATATAGATTCCGTAGGGCACCACCATGTTGGCGATGTCCCCGGCCAGCTCCCCCTGGGAGGCAGGCACCTGGATTTTCAGTTCCGTCCAATTTTCCGACATCTTCTGTCACATCCTATCGCAGTAAGTTTTCTCATTGTATCGTATTTTTCTAAGCTTTGCAACGGGGAGGGCCCATGACAAAACAGAAATTTTTCCTCCAGGGCCTCCTCCTCACCGGGGTGTCCCTGTTTTTGCGGGTGACCAACATGGGCTACCGGTCCTACCTGTCCGGGCAGCTGGGCGCGGCGGGCATGGGCCTTTATCAGCTGATCTTCTCCATCTTCGCCCTCACCGTCACCCTGTCCACCTCGGGCATCAGCCTGGCGGTGACCCGCATGGTCTCCGCCGCCATCGCCAGCGGCCGCCCCCAGCGGATTCGCTCCGTGGCGGCCCGGTGCCTGCTGTTCTGTTTGACCATCAGCCTTTCTATCGCCCTGCTGCTGTTCTTTCTGGCAGACCCAGCCGCCGCCCTGTTCCTGGGGGAGCCGAAAGCCGCCCCCTGCCTGCGGGTCCTGGGGTTGGGCCTGCCCTTTATGTCCCTGTGCACCTGCATGAAGGGCTATTTCCTGGCGGTAGACGAGTCATTGTCCACCGCCTGGTCCGACGCCTTGGAGCAGGTCCTCACTATAGCGGCTACGGTGTTTTTCTTCTGGCGCTTCGCCCCCCAGAGCATGGAAGCCGCCTGCCTGGGGGCCATGGCGGCCTCCACCCTGGGGGAAGCCGCCTCCTTCCTCTCCAGCTGGGCGGCCTTTCGCAGAAGCCTTGGGAGAAACATCCCCGCCTGCCGGGAAAAAAGCCCCGGGGTGCTGCAAGGCCTGGCCCACATCGCCCTGCCCTGCACCCTGAGCTCCGCCGCCCGCAGTTTGCTGAACACCGGGGAAAACCTCCTCATCCCCCGGGAACTGCAGCGCTACGGCCTGCCCCGGGGGGAGGCGCTGTCCCAGTACGGCCTGCTCCAGGGCATGGCCATGCCCCTGCTGTACTTCCCCTCCAGCTTTCTCTCCTCCTTCGCCTCCCTGCTCATCCCCAAAGTGGCCAGGGAGCGGGAGCTCAGTCACCGGAAAGCCGTGGCCCACATCGCCGGAAAAGCCGTGGGCTGGACCCTGCTCTTCTCCTACTTTTTCGCTGCGGCTTTTTCCCTCTCTGGGGCGAGCTGGGGGGCGGTGTTTTACGGCAGCCCCTCCTCCGGGGCCTATGTGAGGCTCCTGGCCCCCCTGGTCCCCCTGCTGTACCTGGACGTGGTGGTGGACAGCCTGCTGAAGGCCATGGATGAGCAGTTCAACTCCATGAAGTACAACTTTTCCGACTCCCTCATCCGGGTGGTCCTGGTCCTGTGCCTGCTGCGGTTTTTCGGCATGGAGAGCTACGTGGCCATCCTGTTTTTCAGCACCATCTTCAACGCCTCCCTCAGCCTGGGCCGGCTGATCCGTGTCACCAGCCTGCGGCTGTCCCTGCTCCGGCAGGTGGTTTTCCCCCTGGCCGCCGCCTGGGCCTCAGCCGCCGCGGCCCACAGCCTGCTCCGCTGTGTGGGAGCGGACACCGCCCTCCCCTCTCTCCTGCTGGAGCTGGCCCTGGGCGGGGCTTTGTACCTGCCCGCCCTGTGGCTGGCCTCCCCGGGGAGAGGGAACCCTCTGGCCCGGCTTTTCCCCAAACAGCGGCGCACATAACGGAAGTAACGCCCGGCCTCAGTCGCCGGGGCTCACAGCCTGCTCCGCTGTGTGGGAGCGGACGCTGCCCTCCCCTCTCTCCTGCTGGAGCTGGCCCTAGGCGGGGATTTGTACCTGTCTGCCCTGTGGCTGGCCTCCCCGGGTAGAAGGAAGCCGCTGTCTCTGCCCCTTCCCCGCAAGAGAAAGGCATAAAAAAAGAGCAGAACTTTCGCTCTGCTCTCTGAGGACGTTTGGGTTATTCGGCGGGGGGCGTCTCCCCGGTCTCCCCGGACTGGGGCCCAGTGCTCACCACCACGGTGACGGTGGAGCCGTACTCCAGGGCATCGCCTGGGGCGTTGTCCTGGTAGCGAATTACATACCCCGCCTCTATGTCATCGCTGGCCTCCTCCACCTTTACCGGGGAGAACCCGTCCTCGGTGAGGGCGGTCTGCAGGTCGGCGAAGCTGATGCCGTCGATGCCCGGCAGGGTCCTGGTGGCGCTGCCCTTGCTCACGGTGACCAACACCGTGCCTCCCGGCGCGATGGTCTCCCCCGGGAAGGGGTCCTGGCTGATAATATTTCCCTCCTCCACCGTGTCGCTGAACTCTCGGGTGGAGATCTTCAGAGTGAAGTCATAGGTGTCCTGGCCCACCTGCTGCTCCCACTCCTCGTAGCTCTCGTTGACCATCTGGGGCACTTCCAGGGTCTGGGCGGCGGAACTGCTGTCCTGGAAGATCTTCTTGATATCCGCGAAGGACATGCCCTGTTCCCCCAGCCACAGGGAGGCCACGATGAGCAAAGCCACCAGGGTGATGACGCAGGAGCCCAGCAGCCACACCACCGGGGGCAGGCCCCGGTTCTTGGGCAGGTCCAGCTCCACAGGGGGCAGCCGCCGGATGGCGTCGGTCTCGTCCACCTGGTTGACGATGGCCGGGGCCGAGGAGAGCTCCGTCTTAAACCGCTGGAAGCTGCCGGTGCGCAGGGACTGCTTCACCTGCATCCCGTTGGCGATGGCGGTGACGGCAAAAGGCGGCAAGGTCTTGAGCACCTCCCGGGAGATCATCAGCCGCTGGTCCTGGAGCCGCTTGGGGGCCGCCAGAGGCATCTGCCCGGTAAGGCAGTAGAGCAAGGTGGCGGTAAAGCCGTACACGTCGGTGACTTCCCCGCACACCGCCTTGGGGTCGTACTGCTCCACGGCGGCGCAGCCGGGGTAGAGATCCGGCTCGATGCCGGACCCGCCATGGCGGGCGGCCTGGATGGAAAACCCGGTCATCAAGAGCCTTCCCTCCCGGGTGATGCGCAGCGTCTCTGGGGAAACGCCCAGATGGCACAGGCCCAGGGAGTTCATCAGCCCCAGGGCGGAGAGCACCGGCTGGAACAGGGTGTTCACCTGGTTCCACCCCAGGCCCCCGCCGGACTGCTCCACAAAGCGCCGCAGGGACATGGAGGGCACGTCCTCGTACACGGTGTAGGCGGTGCCGTTCTCCTGGAAGATCTCCAGCACGGACTGGACTACGCTGGCCTCCCGCAGCCTGCTGATGCCCTTGGAGAGCTCGATAAAGTCATCCAGGTACTGGCCGAACAGCGAGGCCTGGCCGGAGACAGGCTCCACCATGACGCCCTCCCGGGCGGCCAAAGGCGTGGGAAAGAACTCCCGGACCTCCACCGTCTTCCGGTTGGTCAGGTCCAGGGCAGCGTAAGTAAAGCCCTCCCCGTTTCTGGCCTTGGCCCGGCCCACCTGGTACCGGCCTGCCAGCACCGTGTCAAAGGGCAGGGCGTCCCTGGGCTGGGACTTGCTGTTGTCCCACCCGCAAGACGGACAGGGGATATTGCCCGGGCCTTCCGGCAGGGCGGCAAAGCAGTTTCTGCACAGTTTGCTGTCCATAGCTCGTTTCTCCACTTTCCTCTAACTTCCCCAGGCGAACGGCCGCCTGGCTTCAAACAGTTCTAGTATACCACAGCTGGGAAAAAATTACAAGGTTTGGGCCAAATTCGCCCCAGAAGCTATCAAAATTCGTGAAAAACAGGGGCGAACAGGGCGCCATTCCCCACCTGGGCCAGCACGCAAAAAGGGACCGGCAAACGCCGGTCCCTTTTCTAGCGGGATCAAACTCAGGCCTTGTCCACAGAGCCGAACAGCTCCATCTTTTCCTTGACGGTGGCCTTGATGGCCTCGGTGCCGGGAGCCAGGAGCTTTCTGGGGTCGAAGCCCTTGCCCTGCTGGTCCTTGCCGGCCTCGATGTACTGCCGGGTGGCGGCGGCAAAAGCCAGCTGGCACTCGGTGTTCACGTTCACCTTGGACACGCCCAGGGTGATGGCCTTCTTCACCATCTCGGCAGGGATGCCGGTGCCGCCGTGGAGCACCAGGGGCATGGTGCCGGTCTTCTCCTGGATCTTGGCCAGCACTTCAAAGTTCAGGCCCTGCCAGTTTTCGGGGTACACGCCGTGGATGTTGCCAATGCCGGCGGCCAGCATGGTGACGCCCAGGTCGGCGATCATCTTGCACTCGTCGGGGTCGGCCACTTCGCCGCCGCCGATAACGCCGTCCTCTTCGCCGCCAATGGCGCCGACTTCGGCCTCAACGGAGATGCCCTTCTCGTTGGCGATGCGGATAATCTCCTTGGTCTTCTCGATGTTCTCCTCAATGCCGTAGTGGGAGCCGTCGAACATAACGGAGGAGAAGCCGTCCTCCATGGCCTGCAGGGCGGCGTCATAGGAGCCGTGGTCCAGGTGCAGGGCAACGGGGACCGTGATGTTCAGGGTCTTGAGCATGCCGTTGACCATGCCGGCCACCGTGTTGAAGCCGCACATATACTTGCCAGCGCCCTCGGACACGCCGAGGATAACAGGGGAATTGCACTCCTGGGCGGTGAGCAGGATAGCCTTGGTCCACTCCAGGTTGTTGATGTTGAACTGGCCAACAGCGTACTTGCCGGCCTTGGCCTTGGTGAGCATTTCTTTTGCGGAAACTAACATAAAGCGTGCCTCCCAAAATGGAAAGATTTTTGACTAGCATTATTATACTGGACAAGCGGGGAAAAATCAACTCCCACCATGGTAAATGTTGCCGTTGTTTTGGACAAAATGATAAAAACCGGTGGAGGAGCCTTGTCTTCCCCCAGCCTTGACAGCCTCCCCGGCGGGTGATAGAGTAGGGGAGAAGACAGCGCGGAAAGGGAGGAAGCAGAAATGGAAGATACATTCCCCAAGCGGGTGTACCAGCTGGTGGCACGCATCCCCCGGGGGAAGGTGGCCACCTATGGCCAGCTGGCGCTGCTGGCGGGCTCCCCGCGGGCGTCGCGGATTGTAGGCGCCGCCCTGGCCAAGGCCCCGGCAGGGCTGCCCTGCCACCGGGTGCTGTACCGGGACGGCTCCCTGTGCTGCCAAAAGGCCTTCGGCGGCCCGGAAATCCAGCGGCAGCTGCTGGAGGCAGAGGGCGTGCCCTTCCTGCCGGATGGGCGGGTGGATGTAAAGGTTTGCTTGTGGGAAACGCCGGAAGATGCGTGATTTTTCCATACCTTTTGCCAGTTGCTTTTCCCCCTTGATTTGGTATACTTATCTTAGATAAATATATGTCAAGGAGGGCTCGAAATGATTAAGAACAACATAGCGTTTGCTCTGCGGTGCGTTGGCGGCGTGGTGGTCATCGGCGGCGTCAGCTGGAGCTTGTACGCTTTGCTTGGCGGCGGCACCTGGTTTCAGCCCTTCCTCTTTTTCGTGGTCAGCGTGGTGTTGGGGAGCATCGTCTGGGGGATTTCAGAGATTATCAACCTCCACGCCCAGCAGATTGACATCCAGCTGCGCCTGGAGGAAAAGCTGCGCAAGCTGGTCCCCGAAACACCCGCAGAGGAGAAGCCGGTGGAGTTTTGCGCCCACTGCGGCACCCAGCTGCCTCCCGGCGGCAAGACCTGCCCCAGCTGCCATGAAGTAAACCAGTAATACCAGGCCCCTGCTTCGGGGCGTAAGGGGAGATAGAGAATGAGCGCTATTTTGCGGGTCGCTGGCTGGGCCGCCCTTATCATCGGGCTGGTGTGGTCCGTTGTGAATTTCATCTTCGTGGGGTGGATTGCCCTGCTGTTCTGGTTGATTGTGACCTTTTTCCTGACTGTGCTGCTGTTTGGCCTAGTCGAGGTGTTAGAGCGCCTGGAGGACCAGGAGTTAAAGCTGCTGGCCCTGCGGGACAGCCTGGAAAAGCTGATGAAGCAGGATGGGCTCCTCGCAGAGGGACCCCAGCAGTGCAGGCGGTGCGGCACCCAGCTGCCTCCCGGGGGCAAAACCTGCCCCACCTGCCACTATGTAAATGAGTAGCAAGTGCCCCTTCGCCCAGTGTTTCTGCGGGCTGGAGGGGCCTTTGCAAAATTTTTTTAAAAAATTTGAAAAAAGGGCTTGCATTTTTCGAAATCGTCCTGTATAATAGACCACGTTGTCCGGGTGTGGCGCAGCTGGTAGCGCGCTTGACTGGGGGTCAAGAGGCCGTGAGTTCAAGTCTCGCCACTCGGACCATCTAAAAACCGCAGTATGAAGTCCTTTGGCTTGATACTGCGGTTTTTCTTTTTTCTCGCGTCCAGAACGGTTTCGCGCCCTTCCATCTGGATGCCATATAACAGCGCTTCGGTGTGTCCGGAG
>DXDU01000051.1 GCA_019115285.1 Candidatus Acutalibacter pullistercoris | reverse complement strand
CGTCATCGCTAAAGCGATGACACCTCCCCCATAGGGGGAGGCAAGTCTCGGCTCCCCCTTGAACCCCTGTGGCCAGAAAGCCCTTTCTGTGGCAGAACGCTGTAACGAACGTGGGGGTTCCCAAAGGGGGGTGGGCAGCATATAGCTTTCTCCGCCTGCAGGCGAGGCGGGGGTGGGCTTCGAAAAACTGTGGAAGACCCACCCAAAATCCCGGCGGGCGAAGCCCAGAGGGATTTTCCTGCCCCGCGGCGGCAGCCGCTGGCCTATCGCCCTGGGGGCGCGTGCGGCCGCCGCCCCTGGCTCGCATCTGTCGCGGCTGCGCCGCTCTAAAGGTCGTGGGGACTCTGTCCCCTTCTCACCTGCCGGTTCGGTCAAGCGCTGAACGGTCGCCACCGGCGACCAGCGCCCCCTGCCACCTTTGAAAAGGTGGACGAAACTTTTCATTTCCCTCTACCGCCCCGGGTGCGGCTCTCTCACCGCACCTGGCCGCTGCCGCGGATCAGGAATTTGGTGGAGGTCAGCTGCCCCAGGCCCATGGGGCCCCGGGCGTGAAGCTTCTGGGTGGAGATGCCGATCTCCGCCCCCAGGCCGAACTCCCCGCCGTCGGTGAACCGGGTGGAGGCGTTGACGTACACCGCCGCCGAGTCCACCTCCTCCAAAAACCGCTGGGCCGCCTGGTAGTCCCGGGTGAGGATCACCTCGCTGTGGCCGCTGGAGTACCGGGCGATGTGTGCCAATGCCTCCTCCAGGGAGTCCACCACCTTTACCGCCAGGATGTAGTCCCCGTACTCCGTCTCCCAGTCCTCCTCCCTGGCCGGGGTGATTCCCGGCAGGATTGCCCGGGTCCGCTCACAGCCCCGCAGCTCCACCTGTTTTTCCGCCAGCTTTGACTGGATCAGGGGCAGGGCCTGCTCCGCGATGTCCTTGTGGACCAGCAGGGTCTCCAGGGCGTTGCACACCGAGGGCCGGGAGCACTTGCCGTTGTACACCACTTCCGCCGCCATACAAAGGTCCGCGGAAGCGTCCACGTAGGCGTGGCAGTTGCCCACCCCGGTCTCGATCACCGGGACTTTGGCGTTCTCCTTCACCGAGCGGATGAGCCCCGCCCCGCCCCGGGGAATGAGCACGTCCAGGTACTGGGTCAGGGCCATCAGCTCCCCGGCGGACTGGCGGCTGGTGTCCTGCACCAGCTGCACGCCGTCCCGGGGCAGGCCCCCGGCCTCCAGGGCGTCCCGCAGCACCTCTGCCACCGCCTGGTTGGAGCGGAAGGCCTCTTTCCCGCCCCGGAGGATCACGGCGTTGCCGGCCTTCAAACACAGGGCGGCGGCGTCGCTGGTCACGTTGGGACGGGCCTCGTAGATGATGCCGATAACCCCCAGGGGCACGGTGACCTTCTGCAGCTGCAGGCCGTTGGGGCGCACCTCTCCCGAGAGGACCCGGCCCACCGGGTCTGGGGCGGCGGCCACCTCTCTCACGGCCTGGGCCATGGCGGCAATCCGTTCCTCCGTCAGCCGCAGCCTGTCCAGCAGGGAGGGGCGCATCCCCGCCGCCTCTCCCGCGGCCACGTCCTCCCCGTTGGCGTTCAGGATCTCCTCCCGCCTGTCCCACAGGGCGGCGGCGGCAAGCTCTAAGGCGGCGGTCTTTTTGGCCCCGGCTTTTCCCAGGGCGCGGGCGGCCTCTTTGGCTTTGGCCCCCATTTGTTCCAGAGCGGTCACGTCTCTCTCCCCTTTCCGTTAAAGATGGTCCCCACCGGCTGTCCCCACAGCAGGCGATACAGGTTTTCCATGTCCCCGCCGGAGATCACCGCGCAGGGGATGCCCAGGTCCTGGCAGATCTTGGCGGCCTTCAGCTTGGTGGCCATGCCCCCCGTGCCCCGGGCGGAGCCTGCGCCCCCCGCCAGCGCCTCAATCTCCGGGGTGACCCGCTCCACCTGGTGGATGAGCCTGGCCCCGGGGTTTTCCCGGGGGTCCCGGTCGTACAGGCCGTCGATGTCCGTCAGGATCACCAGCGCCTGGGCGCCGCACAGCCCGGCCACCACCGCGGACAGGGTGTCGTTGTCCCCGAAGTTGTGGCCTTCCAGCTCCTGGGTCTCCACAGTGTCGTTCTCGTTCACCACCGGGATGGCCCCCAGGGAGAGCAGCTCCCGAAAGGTGTTCTGCACGTTGTTCCGGTCCCGGTCGTAGTTGACCACGTCGGCGGTGAGCAGCACCTGGGCCACGGTGTGGCCGTACTCCCCGAAGAACTTGTCGTAGAGGAACATGAGCTCGCACTGGCCGATGGCGGCCAGCGCCTGCTTTTTCTCCGTCTCCTCCGGGCGCTTGCCCAGGCCCAGCTTGCCCACGCCCACGCCGATGGCCCCAGAGCTTACCAGCACCAGCTTCTTCCCCTGGTTCTCCAGGTCCGAGAGGGTGCGGCACAGCTCCTCCATCCGCCGCAGGTTCACTTTTCCGTTTTCATAGGTGAGGGTGGAAGTGCCCACCTTCACCACGATGATCTCCGCTTGATTCCAATCCATTGGCTTCTCCTCCCTTCAGCAGATGGTGCCGCCCCCCACCACTGTGTCCCCCCGGTAGAGGACCACCGCCTGGCCTTTGGTAATGGCCCGCTGGGGCTCCCGGAAGACCACTTCCAGGGTGTCCGGGCCGGTCTGCACCGCGGTGGCGGGCTGTTCCCGCTGGCCGTAGCGGATCTTGGCCGTCACCTCCAAGGGCTCTTCCAGACTCTCCCGGTCGATGAGGTTCAGGTCTCTGGCCCGCAGGCGGCGGGCGAACAGTTCCTCCCCCGCTCCCAGCACCACCTGGTTCTCTTCCGGCAGCAGGGCGCACACGTACATGGGCTGGGGAAAGGACAGCCCCAGGCCCTTGCGCTGGCCCACGGTGTAGTGGATAATCCCCCGGTGGGGGCCGTAGACCTGGCCCTGCGTCCCCACAAAGTCCCCGGGGGGGAAGGACCGGCCCAGCAGCTTTTCCACCACGGCGGCGTAGTTCCCGTCGGGCACAAAGCAGATGTCCTGGCTGTCCCCCTTGTGGGCGTTGACAAAGCCCTTAGCCCCCGCCCGCTCCCGGACCTGTTCTTTGGTAAGCTCCCCCAAAGGCAGCAGCAGGCGGGAGAGCTGTTCCTGGCCCAGGCCGTAGAGCACGTAGCTCTGGTCCTTGCTCTGGTCCAGGCCCTTTTTCAGCAGCCACCGGCCGGTGACCCTGTCCTGTTCCACCCGGGCGTAGTGGCCGCTGGCCACCTTGGAAAAGCCCTGTTCCCTGGCCCAGTCCACCAGGGCCCCGAACTTCACGTACCGGTTGCAGTCCAGGCAGGGGTTGGGGGTCTCTCCCCGGGCGTAGGCGGCGGCGAACCGGTCCATCACCTGCCGGCGGAAGATCTCCCGGAAGTCCAGCAGGCGGAACTCCATGCCAAGAGCTTCCGCCACGGCCTGGGCGTCGGCGGCCTCCAGCAAGGCCCCTTCCCCCTCCCGCAGCCGCAGGGTGACCCCCTGGCAGTCCCAGCCCTGCTCCCCCAGGAGCAGCGCCGCCACGCTGGAGTCCACCCCGCCGCTCATGGCCACGGCGACGGTGTTCTCTCTCATCCCTTCAAAAGCTTCTTCAGCTCCAGGGCGCGGCCCAGATCCCCCTGGGCCTTGAGCTTCCCGAAGGTGAAGGCGGCCACCGGGTCCAGCTTGCCGTCCAGCAGCTTCTGGAAGTTCTCGGAGGAGATGGTGATCTCCACGTCCCGGTCATGGTACTCGTAGGGCTCGATAGAGAGCTTGCCGCCCTTGGCCTCCACGTAAAAGGTCCCGGCGGCCTCCCCGGTCAGGTTGATCTGGATTCTGGTGGGGTCCGCCATGGCGCTGGCGTCCGCCCCGATGAACCGGGCCTTGATCTGGCTGAAGTATTCCTGGAATGTCATAGTGTTTGCTCCTTCCCTAGGGTGATGCTCTCATGTTACCATACCCCAGCCCGGAATACAAGGCGCGTGCCCGCGCGGGGCAATAAAATCCCTCTGGGCTCCGCCCGCCGGGATTTTAGGCGGCTTGACCGAACCTGGGGCGGTAGAGCGGCCTAAAATTTCGGAACGCCCTTTGTGGAGGGATTTTATTGGCCTGTGGCGGCAGTCACCCCCTGGTCTCGCCCACAGCCTTGCTCTGGCTAGCTTCTACCCACCCCCTGCCCCCTCCCGCGCCCATACCATGGAGGTATGTGTAACCTCGCAGGCGCGGGAGGGGGAATAAGTTTTTAAATTTAAATGGATTTTCAAGGGGGCATAGCCCCCTTGTACCCCCATGGTAGATGGCCTTCTCTGAGGCAGAAGATTATAAACCGTGGGGGGTTGTCAAAGGGGGGCGTGAGCCCCTTTTGGAATGAGATTATAGTATTGAATCCCCCTCCCGTATAGAAAAGCTAACGACTACCGCTTGGTAGGTTTACGGGAGGGGGGTGAGCGAGCGCCAGTGGCGCTCTGCCGCGAACCGACCGAGCCGGCAGGCGAGACGGGGGTGGGCACCACCTAGGGCGGTGGCCCCCAGCGCAGGGGCTGGCAACAAAAAAAGAGGGCCGGAGCATTGTTTACAGCCCTGCGGGCTGGTATGACAATGCTCCTACCCTCGTCTCTCGCGGCTGCGCCGCTCTTAAGGCCGCAGGGCTCCGCCCTGCAACCCGCCACCTTTGAAAAGGTGGACGAAACTTTTCGGTTCGCTCCGCCGGTCCCTTTATTGTTTCGTAAAGGTCACGTCCCCTTGCCGGAGGGTCACTTCCCCGTCGGAGTAGGCATAGTCCAGAGGCAGGTATTCTCCCCCCTGGCTCTCCGGCAGCAGGGCGCCGTCCTCGTCGTAAAAGGCGGTGTACTCCACCTGGAGCGTCCCCGCTTCGCCCCCTGGGGCGGAAAAGGTCCCCTTGGCGTGGCGGGTCACCCCGCCGTCCTCCTCGATGCTCTGCCACTCCACCTGGCCGCCTGTTCCCTCCACTTGGGAAAAGGTCACGTAGTCCACCCCGGCCTCGGTGCTGGCGGACCAGGTCCCCTCCAGCAGCCTGGCGATCTCCCTTCCCGGCACTTGCTCCTCCTGGCAGCCCCACAGGCCCAGGGCCAGCACTGCGGCCAGCGCCGCCGCGGCCAGCTTTCTCATGGCGCGCTCCCTCCTTTGTTCCCACGGGGCTGTGCCCCTATGGCCCCCATTGTAGCCTCCCCGCCGGGAAAATACAAGGGTCCTGGCTTCTGTTTTCAGCGGATCTCCCATTTTTAGCGCGATTCTCCAATTCTTCTTCCCTTTTCCCAGGCAATCTTACCAAAAAGATCGGGAAATGCCCCCTGAGCTATCATTCTCCAGGCGCAAAAAAGGCTCCCCCCAGGGAGCCTTTTTTCCGTTATAGAATCGTGTCTCGCGGTTATTTTCTCAGCTTGGGCAGGAGCAGCACCACCAGCACCCAGAAGGCCTGGAACAGGAACAGCACCAGGGAGGTGAGCTGGCTCATGCCGCCAAAGCAGGCCAGGAAGGCCACCAGCACGAAGCCCAGCACCACGGCGGCGTTCTGCACCGCCACCACCAGGCCGATGGTGCGCTTCTGGGCCACGCAGGCGGAGATCACGCTCATCATGGACTCCACCCGGCCCTTGGTGGCCGCCAGGGCGTCCGCCCGGGCCACGGTGCCCTCCAGCAGCTGCTGGGCGGTGGCGGCGGTCTGGCCTTCCAGCACGGAGACAGAGGCGGCGTCGATGCCGAACAGCCTGGACACCAGGGCCCCGGTGACGTTGGGGTCGGTGGTGCGCACCAGGATGCTCACTCCGCTGTCCTCCAGGCGCTGCAGCTCGTTCTTCCGGCGGCGGTCGGCGGTGTAGGTGAGCACCAGCAGGGCCGCGATGGACCCTCCCACGGCGATGTAGATCACAGACTTGTTCCCGGCGGTGAACTGGGATTCCTCCTCCCGGGCGGGCACTTCGATGTGGTGGTTGATGAGCAGTGCCCGGCTGCCGATGTACACGGTCTTGCCGTCCACCTGACCCACAATGCCGCCGCCGTCCTCGTAGGTGAAGTCCTCCACCTGGGGCAGGGCGTCCTCGTTTTCACTGATGACCTGGTCGAACACCCCAGAGAGGGGCCCGCCGGTCTCCCGCATCAGGGCGGAGGCCGCCATAATGGCCTCTTCCGCCCCGGCCCGGTCGCCGAAGGTCTTAATACCCCCCAGCACCACCGTGCCCCGGGGGAACAGCTCTTCCGCGTCCACCAGCACGGCGTTTACGTCGCCCAGGCGGTCCACGGCCTCATAGCCCACCACCATGGCACCCGCCCGGCGGGCGGTCTTGCACAGCCGGCTGATGGGCAGGTTCACCGCGGCCATGTTGGCCACGGCCACGCAGGCGCAGCAGGCGGCGGCAAAGGCGCTCAGGGCTGTGGGCACGCTGCGGGTGATGAGCAGGCAGGCGATGCACAGCACCAGAGAGGCGATCAGCCCCATAGGCGCCAGCACCTGAGAGGCGGACTCGGAGGGGTCGGGGGTGTAGGAGAGCTCTAAGAACCGCTTTAAGAACCCGGCCCGGCACTGGTAGGCGATGACAGGCTTCTCCGCCACGGCGTCCTTGGCCATTTTCAAAGAGGTGTTGTAGTCGTCGTACAGGCGCAGGCTGTACTTGTCCTCCCGGGAGGTGACGAACCGGAAATTGGAGTGAATCCGGCGGAGCATGCACAGCTTGCCGGCGGAGTTGACAAAGAGGATAGCGGCCAGCAGCACCCCGTACAGGTGGAGCTCCCCGTCCACCAGCTCCCGGGGGAAGAAGACGGACAGGAGGGTCTGCACCCCTACGGCCACGGCGGCCACGGCGGCGGCGGAGTCGGAGTTGGCGTTAAAGG
This sequence comes from Candidatus Acutalibacter pullistercoris, assembly GCA_019115285.1. Lineage (GTDB taxonomy): Bacteria > Bacillota > Clostridia > Oscillospirales > Acutalibacteraceae > Acutalibacter > Acutalibacter pullistercoris. The sequence continues at coordinate 4,284 of DXDU01000051.1, read as the reverse complement.
CAAACAGGGCCTTCAGGCCGTTGCCGATGGTGCGGTAGCACACCCCCACGGCCACCCCCAGCAAAATCACAGAGAGGATGACGTACACCACAGGCTTTTGCCCGGCGTCCCCCCCGGCGGCGAACTGCCCGCCGAAGATCAGGTTCACCAGGGCCAGCAGCGCGGTGCATACCCCGGTGATCATCATCCGCATGGACAGCTCCCGCATGTCCCCCCGCAGCTCGAAGGAGATGGACTTGGCGTCCTCGGGGCTGGTGTAGTCCTCGATGGACTCCCCGGTGTCCTGGTCGGCGGCGGGGGCCGCCTCCTCCCCAGGCTCCTCCAGCTTCTTGTTGCGCACCCGGCGGCGGAGCAGCCCCTTCTTGCCGCCCTCGGCGGCCTGGCGCAGCTCCTCCTCCTCAGAGAGCAGGGCGCTTTGCAGCACGTCGGTGTGGATCACATGGGTGGGGATGCTCCGGGAGCGGTACTCGAAGACGCTGGCCACCTGGGGGATCTCCCCCAGGGGACGGTTGAGCACCACGGTGGGCTCCTCCACCACGGCGGTGTCCTGGGAGACAGGCTCCTGGGCCTTGCCGGCGGCGGCAGCCCTGGCCTGCTGGGCCACTTCCTGCAGCTCCGGCACAGGCAGGGGCTCTCCGCTGGAGATCTCCTCCATGTCCCCGGCCTCCGCCTGGGCGGGGGGCGCCTGCTCCAGCAGGGGGGCCTCCTCCACAGGCTGGGCGGCCTCCACCTCCTGGGGGATGTCCTCCAGCTCCTGGGCCCGCTGCTCCCCGGCGGTGCTGAGGATCTTCTCCACGGACTCCTCGCTGACGGCGGGCATGTCCTTCACCCGCTGCAGCTCCACCGTGTCGTTCATCACGTTGAGCTTGATCTCCATGGTCTTGTCCGTGGAGGTCTCCAGCATGGCCTTCTGGATCTCTGGCAGGGCCTGTTGGTTGCCCACGCCCTCCACCTCGATGCCGTGCTGTTTGGCGTAGGGGTCGGCGGCGAAGGCGGTGACAGGCATGGGCGCCACCACCCCGAACTCGTCGGCGATCTGCTCCTCGTCCACCCCGGCGTTCTGCACGGCCTGGGCCACCCGGCGGCGCCGCTCTTTCTGCAGCTTCTGGAAGTTCTGCTCCACCTGGTCGTCGATGGCCTTTTTCGAGTCGTCGAACAGGGACTTGTAGCTGTCCTCCGGGGGGGTGAACTCCCCGGTGGCCCCGTCGTAGCCCTGGCTGTACTCGTCGATGGGCTTTAGCTGGATGCCGTAGTACACGTCCTCGCTCTCGTCAAAGTCGGGGGTCTTCTTCTTTCTGCCAAAGAGGCCCCGCTTCTTTTTCTTCTTCTGCTTCCGGCCGGGGGCTTCCTCCTCCGGCTCCTGAGAAAGCTCCACGGCCCCGGCGTAGGCGTTCAGGTCCTCCGCCTCGCTTTCGGGCTCCGGCTCCCTTTGGGGCTGGGGCTCCGCCGGCTCCTCCTGGGGAGCGGCAGGGGCCTGGGCCTCCTCTTTGGGGGCCTCCTGCTCCTCTCTGGCCCGGCGCTGTTCCGCCAGGATATCTTCCAATGTAAAGTCCCGATGTTCTGCCATAGCTCAGGGATTCCTCCTTTTGGGATCGAACGCTTCCAGGCCGCTGCGCTGCCTGGCCACCTCGTAGCAGAGCACTCCCGCCGCCACCGAGGCGTTGAGGGAATTGACCTGCCCCTTGATGGGCAGGGACACCACGAAGTCCGATCTCTCTTTGATCAAACGGCCCACGCCCCGGCCCTCGGACCCGATGACCAGGGCCGCGGGGCCGGTGAAGTCGGCCTGGCACCAGGGGCTGCCGTCCATGTCGGCGGCATAGACCCACACCCCCCGGACCTTCAGTTCCTCTATAAAGTTTGCCAGGTTCTGCACCCGGGCCACCGGCAGGTGTTCCACCGCCCCGGCGGAGGCCTTGCCTACCGCCCAGGTCAGTCCCACGCTGCGGCGCTTGGGGATCACCACCCCGTGGGCGCCGGCGCACTCCGCCGTGCGGATCACCGCCCCCAGGTTGTGGGGGTCTTCCAGCTCGTCGCACACCAGCAGGAAGGGGGGCTCCCCTCTCTCTTCCGCCAGGGCGAAGATGTCCTCCACGCTGGCGTACTCCTTCACCGCCGCCAGGGCCACCACCCCTTGGTGGTTGGCGCCGGCGCACAGGTGGTCCAGCTTTCTGGGGTCCACCTCTTTGATGGGGATCCCCTTGTCTTTGGCCTTTTGCAGCAGGGCCAGCAGCCCGCCGCTCTTCTCTCCCCGCTGGACGTACAAACTGTCCACCGGGCGGCCGGCTTTCAGGGCTTCGTTTACCGCGTTGCGCCCTGCGATCACATCCCCGCCCCTGGGTCCGTTCTGCTCCCGGGGGGGCGGGCCTTGTCTTCTCTTGTTCTCCACTGTGCGGCTCTCCCTTGTCTGTGGGAATTTGTCTTGTGCCCCATGAGGCCATAGTTTTATTTATTCTACCACAGTTTCCCGGAAATCTCAAATAAAAATGCAGGAGAGACCGGCTTCTTTCCCCAGGGTTCCCTTCCGGGGGCCCAGGGGCCGGAAGAATATACACAAAAATAAATTTTCTTCCATTTTTCCCGGGGCTTCCCGCCCCTTCGGGAGAAGGTCCGCCGGTGCGATTCCCAAGTTTACATAACGGCGCTTACTTTTGAAACCCACCCTGTGGAAAACCCGGTGGAAAATGTGAAAAACCCCTTGTCCCATGGGGTCCCGCCCCTGGTGGGAAACTTTTTTCGCCAATTCGTTATGTTAACTTTCCTTTTCTTTTTTCGATTTTCGCAAAATAACAGATGATTTTGCCCTCCGGGAAAAAGCACCACATCCGGTGGGCAACAGGCTTGTCAACGGGATATCTTGTGTCAAGAGGGGGGTGGTGAAAAAACCTCCCCCCTTTTCCCCTTCCGCGGTTTAACATGCATTTCACCCCCGGGGCCCACAGGGGCGGTTTTTCCCCCTGGGGAAAAGGCCGGGGTGTCATTTTCCCTCGTTTTATGCTATAATGAGGGGCAAAACAAGGGAAGGGCCCCGGGCCCTCCCAAGGATGAGGGGGAAAAGGCCCCTTTTTTGTGCATTTTCTCTGGTTGGATTTTTATACAGGAGGGAGACAGCCTATGGAAGCGCCCCATTTCCGGGAAACCACCGCCATCCCCAAGTGTTTCCACCTGGCCCAGACGTTGGACTGCGGCCAGGCTTTCCGCTGGCGGCCGGCGGACCCCCAGGGCCTGGTGTGGGAGGGCGCCGCAAAAGACCGGTACCTGCGGCTGGAGGACCGGGGGGAGACACTGGCCCTGTCCTGTTCCCAGGAGGAGCTGGAGGATTTTTGGAGCGGCTACTTCGACCTGGAGACGGACTACGAGGAAAAGCGCCGGGCTTTGTCGAAAATGAGCCCGGCCCTGGCCCAGGCCGCCGCCTTCGCCCCGGGGATCCGCATCCTCCGCCAGGACCCCTGGGAGGCCCTGTGCTCCTTTCTCATCTCCCAGAACAACCACATCCCCCGGATCAAGGGGATTATAGAGCGGCTGTGCCAGCTGCTGGGGGAACCCATCGGGGACACAGGCTGGCACAGCTTTCCCGGGCCGGAGAGGCTCTCCGCCTGCTCCCTGGAGGACCTGGCCCCCCTGCGGGCGGGGTTTCGGGCCAAGTACCTGCTGGACGCCGCCAGGAAGGTGACCACTGGGGAGGTGGACCTGGACCGGGTGGCCGGCTCCCCGGTGGAGGAGGGCCGGGTGGAGCTGCAGAAGATCCACGGGGTGGGGCCCAAGGTAGCGGAGTGCGCCCTGCTCTACGGCTTTCACAAGACGGAGTGCTTCCCCCTGGACGTGTGGATGAAGCGTGCCATGGCATTGCTCCTCCCCGGCACGGACCCCAAAGCCTTTGGCAGCAACGCCGGCCTGGCCCAGCAGTACCTGTTCCACTACTGCCGCCTTCACAACATCGGGGGGCGGTAGATGCGCCGTCGGGGGATTTGTGGTACCCCCGGATCTCGCCTGCCGGTTGGGAGAGTTCGGTGCTGCCCACGCGCCGGCAGGCGAGACGGGAGTGGGCTTTCTATAGCTTACCCCCTGGCTGGCACAACTCGGCTCCCCCTTTGGGGGAGCTGTCGCCACAGGTGACTGAGGGGGGCATTCCCTTAAGGGGGTTCACAAAGGGGGAGGCTTTACCTCCCCCTTTGGAATTAAACTATATAAAACCGTCCCCATCCCGCGCCTGCGAAGTTGAAAACATCCCCAATGTGTGGGCGCGGGAGGGGGGTAGGGGGGTGGGTACCACAAAACTTTCCC
>DXDU01000050.1 GCA_019115285.1 Candidatus Acutalibacter pullistercoris | reverse complement strand
CCGTTTTCATAGCCGCCGGTGGGAACCCCCTGGGCGGAAGCCGCGGTCCCCAGCTGCAAGGCCAGGCCAAGGCCCAGGGCCAGGGAAGCGGCGCGTTTTGCTTTGTGCTTCATGGTAAATTCCTCCTGTTTCACGTTTGCTGGCCGGGAGGCTGTCCCCGCACAGCTGGACTATTCATGTACAGTATACAGGAAAGTTCCCCCGGGTTCAGGGCAGGCCAGGTGAAATGGAAGAAAAACATGTGTAAAGGCCCGCCGTTTTTTCTCCGCCTGCTCCCGTCTGGAACGGGAAAGGCATTGCCCCAGGCAAAAGACTTTTCCCGGGGAAAAAGGCTTTCCCACCCCCTTCCCAGGGTACGCGCATATTTTACACAATCCTAACCCGATTCTAACAAAGGCCTTGTTTCCCTTTTGGGGAAAATCCGGTACACTGGTGACGATTGGAAATGCGGGTTTTTTATTTGAAAAAAGCCGGTTTCGACCCCGCTTTTTTCAAACCTGCCCCGTATTCTACCAGTAGGAAGGTCTGGTATTATGAATGAGGAACATGGGATTTTAGAACAAGTGTACGCGGCCAAGGAAAGCGTGCAGGCGGCGGACCAGCTCATTGGCGACTACCTCCCCTTCATCCGGGCGGAGACGGCGAAATTTTTGAAACGCCCTCCCGAGGAAGGGCGGGACGATGAGCTGAGCATCGCCATGATTGCCTTTCACGAGGCCATTGGCGGCTACGCCAAGCACAGGGGCTCTTTTTTAAAGTATGCCTCCATGCTCATCCGCAGCCGCCTGATTGACTACGCCCGCAAGGAGCGGCGCCACCGGCAGACAGTGTCCTTAGACGCGCCCGCCGCCGGGGAGGAGAGCGCCTCTTTGGGGGAGACCCTGCCCGAGGAACGGGACCACCCCGAGGAATCCGCCCACAGGCAGGCCACCCGCCAGGAGATTGAGGAGCTTTCCCGGCAGATGGAAAGCTTTGGCGTCAGCCTGTCCGACGTGGCGGACAACTGCCCCAAGCAGCAGCGCACGCTGCAGGCCTGCCGGAAGGCTTTGGCCTACGCCCGGGAGAACAGCTGGCTGCTGGAGGAGCTGGTGCAGGGGAAGAAGCTGCCCCTGGCAAAGCTCTCCGACGGCAGCGGTGTGGAGCGGAAAACCTTGGAGCGCCACCGGAAATATCTGGTGGCCCTGCTGCTGATTTACACCAACGGGTACGAAATCATCCGGGGGCATTTGGCCCAGGTGATGGAAGGAGGCGAAGCCCAGTGAGCTATCTGGTGATGGAATGCCGCAGAAGTTACGCGGTCCTGCTGGACCAAGAGGGGCGGTTTGTGAAGGCGGCCAACCTCCGCTATGAGGTGGGCCAGACCGTCTTGGACCCGGTACTGCTGGAGGAGCCCGCCCCCAAGCTGAAGCTGCTGCACTGGATTGGCGGCGGGGCGGCGGGGCTGGCCGCGCTGGCCGCAGCCCTGGTGTTTGCCGTCATTTTGCCCCTGTACCACCAGGCGGTGGACGTGTACTCCTCCATCTATCTCACCATCAACCCCCAGGTGCAGATGGATTTGAACCACGCCGGGGACGTGGTGGAGCTCACCGGCACCAACGGGGACGGCGTCCTGCTGCTGGAGGGGTATGACTACACCGGCAAGGACCGCCTGACCGTGGCGGACGAACTGGTGGACCGCGCCATTGACATGGGCTTTTTGGAGGACGGCGGCACGGTGAACTTCTCCATCGACACACCGGAGGAAAGCCTTTTCCAAGAGTATGGCATGGAGCTGCGGGACGAGGTGACCCACCACCTGGAGGGCCGGGTGGCCGTGGAAGTGCAGGTGGTGCACTACTCCCAGGAGGAGGTGGAGACCATGGCCCAGGCCACGCCAGCGGCCACGCCCACCCCCACGCCAGCGCCCACTCCCGCGCCTACCGCGACGCCGGCCCCCACGGCTTCCCCAACGCCCACCCCTGCTCCTACCGCCACACCGGCGCCCCAGGCCGCCTACCAGGACACGGATTACGGCCCCGGCAGCGACGGCGTCACCGACTACGCCCCGCCTGCCCAGACACAGCCCCAAGCCCCCAGCGGGGATTCCGGCTATGACGGCGGCTCCAACTACGGCGGGGACTCCAACTATGGGGGAGATTCCGGCTACGATGACTAAACCAAGGCTCCCGCCCCGCGGGGGCCTTTTCCATGCCTGGAACTTTTTTCCATTTTTTGTTCCGCCACCCCGTTTTTCCCTCTCCGCCCCCGTATTCTACGGATGTAAGGCAAAACAAAGCCACACAAACGAGAGGAGAAATTAACCATGAAAAGAAGAAAGATTTTAGCGGCGGCGTCTTCCCTGGCTGTTTTGGCGGCCCTTCTCACCGGCTGCGGCGCCCAGCCCCAAGAGAGCAGCGTCACGGCCGGTGTGCTCACCCTGCGGGTGAACCCGGAAATCGCAATCCACTACAACACAGATGGCAAGGTGGTGGCCCTGGAAGGGGATAACCAGGACGGCCGGGAGATTGTGGAAGCCTACCCCGACTACATCGGCAAGGACTGCGAGGTGGTAGTCCAGGAGCTGGTGGAGGAAATCCACGCGGCCGGCTACTTTGTAGAGGAAGTGGAGGGCCAGCCCCGCCGGGTGGTGCTGGAGCTGGACGATGACTCCCAGGAGCCCCGGGAGGACTTTTTGGAGGACATGAGCCGCAGCGCGCAGGATGCCCTGGAGGGGCTGTCCTTGGGCTCCGCCGTGGTGGTGGAGGACGACGGCGCTGCTGTGTCCCCCTCGCCCAAAGCGTCAGAAGCGCCGGTGGGAGCCAGCGACTACAACAACACAGATTACGGCCCCAACAACGACGGCGTCACCGACTACAACGACACGGACTACGGGCCCAATAACGATGGCGTCACCGACTACGGCGACACGGATTACGGCCCCAATAACGATGGCGTCACCGACTACAACGACACAGATTACGGCCCCAACGGCGATGGAGTGACGGATTACACTCCCACCCCAGCGCCCGCCCCGGTGATCGTGGACACGGATTACGGCCCCGGCAGCGACGGGGACACCGACTACTACGTGCCTCCCGTGGAGCCCGTGGTCCCCTCCGGGGACTCCGGATATGATGGGGATTCCGGCTATGACGGCGACTCCGGCTACGATGGGGGAGACAGCGGCTATGGCGATTCCGGTTACGACGACTGAGCCCAGGCTGCGCCATGAGGAGAAGCACCAGGTCAACCTGCGGGAGGACCTGGTGCTTTCCCAAAGGCTGGGGAAGCTGTTCCCCCGGGACCCCCACGCCGGGCCGGAGGGCGTCTACCGGGTGGTGAGCCTCTACTTCGACGACCCCTATGACACCGCCCTGCGCCAGAAGCTGGACGGGGTAAACCGCCGGGAGAAGTTCCGCCTGCGGTACTACGGGGAGGCGCCGGGCTTCCTCAAGCTGGAGAAGAAGTGGAAGGTAAACGGCCTGTGCGGCAAACGCAGCGCCAGGCTTACGGTGGAGGAGGGAATGCGCCTCCTCTCTGGGGAGCGCGCATTCCTTCTGGAGCGGGAAGACCCCCTGCTCCTGGAATTTGCCTGCAAGCTCACCAAGCTTTCCCCCAAAACGGTGGTGGCCTACTGGCGGGAGGCCTTCACCTTTGCCCCGGGGAACGTGCGCGTCACTCTCGATCGGGACATCCGCTCCGGCGGCCCGGAGAGTTTTTTTCGGCCGGAAAATCTGCTGCCCGCCCTGCCAGGGGTCACCGTGCTGGAAGTGAAATACGATGAATTCTTGCCGGAGATCGTCTCTCTGGCGGTGCAGACCCCCGACCGGCGGGCAGGGGCCTGCTCCAAATACGCCCTGTGCCGCCGCTTCGACTGACCAGTAAGGAGGAGGACCATGCCCGTGACGTTCCAAGACATTTTTAAGACCAGCTTTCTGGAAAAAGCCGCCGCCGTCCCTCTGCTGGACATGGCCGTCGCCCTGGTGCTTTCCTTTCTGCTGGGGCTGTTTGTGTTCTTCATCTACAAACAGTGCTACGCTGGGGTGATGTACTCCCCCAGCTTCGGGGTGACGCTGGTGGCCCTGTGCCTCATCACCACCCTGCTCATTTTAACGGTGGTGAGCAACATCGTCCTGTCGTTGGGCATGGTGGGGGCCTTGTCCATCGTCCGGTTCCGCACCGCCATCAAAGAGCCCATGGACATCGCTTTCCTGTTCTGGGCCATCGCCGCGGGGATTGTCCTGGCGGCGGGGCTGGTATTTCTGGCGGTGGGGGGCAGCCTGTTCATCGGGGCGGTGCTCTACGCTTTCTCCAGGCGCAGGTCGCCGGAGACCCCCTACATCCTCATGGTCCGCTGCGAAAGCGGCGAGGCGGAGAACCGAGCCAAAGAGCTCATCGCCTCCCAGGTGAAGCGGATGCAGTTAAAGAGTAAGTCGGTGGAACAGGGCCTGGCGGAGCTCCACTGGGAGGTGCGCCTGAAAGAGGAGGACGCCGCCTTTTTAGAGGAGCTGGAGCGCATGGAGGGCGTGGGCCGGGCGGTGCTGGTCTCCTACAACGGGGACTACATGGGGTGAGCCATGGTCACATCGAAGCATGGGGATAAGCTGTGCCTTGGGGCGGTGGCTCTGGCTGTGTTTCTCTGCCTGCTGCTGTGGGCCGGGGGGGAAGCCGGTCTGCTCCTGCCGGCGGAGGAAAACCCTGGGTACGTCTCCCGGCTGTTTGACAAGGGAAGGGTCCACACCATCGACCTGCAGGTGGAGGATTGGGAGGCCTTCCTGCGAAGCGCCCCGGAGGAGGCGTACATCCCCGCCACGGTGGAGATCGATGGGGAGGCCTTTCACCAGGTGGGGCTGCGGGCCAAGGGGAACAACTCCCTGCGGCTGACCGAAGAATACGGCCTTTCCCGCTACAGCCTGAAGCTGGAGTTCGACCACTACCGGGACGGGGGCAGCTATCACGGCCTGGACAAGTTCTCCCTGGACGCCTCCTTCCAGGACAACAGCTACTTAAAGACCTACCTGGCCTATGACATCATGGACTTTCTGGGCGTGCCTGCGCCCCTGCGCAGTTTCGCATGGGTGACGGTGAACGGGGAGCCCTGGGGCCTGTTTCTGGCGGTGGAAGAGCCGGAGGAATCCTTTGCCCGGCGGAATTTCGGGATAAACCACGGCCAGCTCTATAAGCCCGATTACCGGCTCCTTTCCGACGAAAACCAGGACGTGCACCTGCGCTACATCGACGATGACCCGGAGAGCTACCCGGGCATTTTCGACAACGCCAAATTCTCTCCCACTGAGGCGGACAAGCGGCGGCTCATCCAGTCCCTGGAAGCTCTGAACAGCGGTGAAAACCTGGAACAGGCCGTAAACGTGGACGGTGCGCTGCGGTATTTTGTGGGCCAGGTGTTTTTGATGAACTGGGACAGCTACCTGGGCCACACCGGCCACAACTACTTCCTGTACGAGGAGGAGGGGCAGCTCTCCATCCTCCCCTGGGACTACAACCTGGCCTTTGGCACCTATGCCCTGGGCATGAGCGAGCCCATCCGGGATCCCAACGTCCTGATCAATTATCCCATCCTCACCCCCGCCCCCGGGGAGCACATGAAAAACCGCCCCCTCTACCACAACCTGATGCAGGTGGAGGAATACTTCCAGCAGTACCAGGCGTACTTCCTCTGGTTCCTGGAGGAATACGTGGAGAGCGGCCGGCTTTCCGCCGAACTTTGGGAAGCGGCGGCCCAGATCGCCCCCTACGTGCAGAAAGACCCCACCGCCTTCTGCTCCTATGAGGACCACCGACTGGCGGTGGAGACCTTAGAGCAGGCCTGCCTGCTCCGGGGAGAGGCCGCCCGGGGCCAGCTGGAGGGCCGCTACCCCGCCACCTTGGCCCAGCAGCTCCAGCGGCCGGGGGAGGGCGTGGACGCCTCCCACCTGGACCTGGGAGCTTTAGGGGACTTCGAGGATCTCAAACGGGAGACTCGCTAGAAAGGGCCGGGAGTGAACCCAGCCTTTCCTTTGCCCGTATTATACGCTTCCCACACGGGAACCTCCCAAGGCTCCTGTATGCTGAGAGCGAGCCGGAGAGGGGGAATGGATGCATGGCCCTTCCGATCCCCGCCGTTATGATACTAGATAGAATGAACGGATAGAAAAAAGGCCCTTTCTTCGGAAAGGGCCTTTTTCGTATTACGTCCCCTCAGTTGTCTCCTCTGTGGTACCGGATCTTCATGTGCTCCGAGGCGTTTTTGAGGATCTGGGACAGGGCCTTGTCCGACTCCTCCTTCACCATGGCGGCGATCTTTTGGTTCGCTTCATTCAAGATCTCCGCAGGCGCGCCCTGGCGGATCTTTTCATCGTACTCGTACAGGAACTGCTGCCCCCGGTTCATCACGGCGTTTATATACCGTTCGTCGAAGAGCAGGGCGTTCCCGAAGTGGGCGTCTGTCAGCGCGGCGATGAGCCGGCTGTGCCAGTACATGGTGTCCGTGGAGACGGTCTCCGTGGTGCCGCCAAAGTATTTGGGGAACTCCGTCACGTTGGCGTACAACGGGAAGCAGGCTGTAAAGCCGCTGCCTCCCAGGGACAGCCACTCCACCCCTTGGATCTCCTTCGGCAGGTCCCCGCGGATCTGCATAATCCCGCAAACGTCGCTGTTGGGCACGCCGATGGTGCGGTATTTCCCTTTGCAGGGGGCGTTCTTGTCGTAGGGGTTGTAGGGCGTCCCCTGGTAGTAGGAGCCCAGCAAATACCGCACGTCTTCCACCGTCACCTTGCGCTCCGGCACAAAGGACCAGGGGATGTCGTTGCTCTCCGGGGTGAAGTCCGCGCTGTCCCCGTCCCACCGGTAGGTGCGGGGCAGGAAATACCTGGCCATGAACCAGGCCCGGGGCGTGTTGTAAATATGGTCCGCGTCGGAGTGGGAGCCGAAGGCAAGCCTGGGGTTGAAGTCCGCCCCTGTGTCCAGGGCCAGGCGGTACCGTTCCACGAACTCCCGCAGGTCTTTGGAGCAAAGGTGTTCCTTCTGCTCGCCGTAGGCGTCCTCAAAGTCGAAATGGTCCAGGCCAAACTGGTTGGGCATGATGACCACCCGGTCGTCCGGCACCCGGCGGGCGATCCAGTGGTGTCCGCCGATGGTCTCCAGCCACCAGAGCTCCTCACTGTCCGCGAAGGCCATGCCGTTGGCCTCATAGGTGCCGTACTGCTCCAGCAGGGCGCCGGTGCGCAGCACGCCCTCCCGGGCGGAGCGGATGTAGGGGAGGACCAAGGTCACCAGGTCCTCTTCGCCGATCCCGCCGGGAACCTCTTTGGCGCTGCGGTTTTTCTTCTTCTGATACCGGACGTAGGGGTCCGCGCCGATGACCCGGGCGTTGCTGGTGATGGTCTCCGTGGCGGTCATGGCCACATTGGCCTCGTTGATGCCGCAGGCGGGCCACACGCCGTTAGTCTTTGTCACGTTGGGGCAGTCGGTATAGCGCAATGCGTTCCCCGGCAGCTCCACGGTCAGGTGAGAGATGACTGTTTTATAGGTGGAAGCTTTCTCCCGGGCCGGATGGGCCACAAGGCGCTTGGCTTCAAACCCGCCGTCGTCGTTGCGGGCGATGATTGTGGAGCCGTCGTGACTGGCTCTCCTGCCGACTAAAATGGTTGTACAGGGCATATGATAAGGTTCTCCTTTCTCCGTCTTTTCTGAGAGGTGGAAGGCTTCTTCCAAGCTCAGCCGTTTATCGTGGACTTGGCCCAGTCCCCGGCGTTCCTGGCGGTGACCAGCTTGCCCTCGGCCCAGCCTAGCTGGGGGTACCAGGCCTTCAGGTGGCTCGCGGCGTAGGCCATGCCGCTGCCCCCGGAGGTGGCGAAGGGGATGAATTTCTTCCCGGAAAGCTCTGCCTGGTCTAAGAAGGTGTCCACCACACGGGGCTCCACGCCCCACCAGATGGGAAAGCCCACAAAGACCGTGTCATACGCGGACAGGTCCTTCACCGGGGCGGCCAGAGCCGGGCGGCTCTGCTCGTCCTGCATTTCCCCAGAGGAACGGCTGTGCTTGTCGTTCCAGTTCAGGTCCGCGGCGGTGTAGGGCGCCTGGGGAATGATCTCATACAGGTCGCCCCCCACGGCTTTGGCGATGGCTTCCGCCGCCTTGGCGGTGACGCCGCTGGCGGAGAAGTAAGCTACCAGGATGTTGTTCATAACGGTTCCTCCCATCAAAATCGAATTGGCACTGACCAAACTATACCACGCAATTCCCGGTGTTTCAACAAAAAATGATCGTGCGCTCTTGCGTGGCCACAGGAAAATTAGCTGTCGGAGAGCTTGGTAGGGGGGTGGAACGCATGTGTTGTCCCTTTGCGGGGGGTGTAGCGGTTCTGTTTTACAGTGGAACCGCTGGGCGGCTGCCCGGGTCCCAGCCTTTCCTCTTGACAATCGCTCTGCCATCGTGTATGCTAGGGTTGCTCGATTAGCAATAGCTAACCACACGGGCTTTCTTTTTTGCGAAGAGAGTTAGCTTTGTCTAACAAACGGCTTATTGTACCAGGTGGTTAGTTGCGACTACTTGCCCTTAGGGGAGGATCGAAGGATGATCAACAAACGACTGATCGCCGCGGTGCCGGAGAGCCGGAAGTACATCGCGGGGAACGTGCTGTGCCAGTGGGTGTCGCTGCTGGCGAATATCGCATTGCTGGGGACGATGGCCCGTCTGCTGGCGTCCCTGGCCGGGGGCCTGCCGGAGGGGGGGAGGGTGTTCCTCACCCTGGGCGTGGCGGCCGTGGCCCTGGCGGTGCGGGCTGCCTGCACCCTGCTTTCCAATCGCATGAGCTTCCGCTCCGCCCGGGCGGTGAAGCGCACCCTGCGGGAGAATCTCTATCGAAAGCTGCTGGCCCTGGGGCCCTCTTACCAGGAGCAGGTGAACACCTCCGAGGTGGTGCAGGTGGCGGTGGAGGGCATAGACCAGCTGGAGACCTATTTCGGCTCGTACCTGCCCCAGTTCTTCTACGCCATGCTGGCGCCCCTGACCCTGTTTGCCGTGCTGGCCCCTGTCAGCCTCCCGGCGGCGTTGGTGCTGTTCCTCTGCGTGCCCCTGATCCCCCTGTCCATTGTGGCGGTGCAGCGATGGGCCAAAAAGCTCCTGTCCAAATACTGGGGCCAGTACACCGCCCTGGGGGACACGTTCCTGGAGGACCTGCAGGGCCTGACCACCTTGAAGATCTACCAGGCCGACGGCCGCAAGCAGGAGCAGATGGAGGAGCAGGCCGAGCGCTTTAGGAAGATCACCATGAAGGTGCTGACCATGCAGCTCAACTCCATCACCATCATGGATCTGGTGGCCTACGGCGGGGCGGCGCTGGGCATCGTCCTTGCGGTGAGCCAGTTCCGGGCCGGGGCGGTAGACCTTTCCGGATGTCTGTTCCTCATCGTTCTGGCGGCGGATTTCTTTCTGCCCATGCGTCTGCTGGGCTCTTTCTTTCACATCGCCATGAACGGCATGGCCGCCAGCGAGAAGATGTTCCGCATGTTAGACCTGCCTGTCCCCGCGGCCGGGGACCAGCCCTTCCCGGAGGACTGTTCCATCCGCTGTGAGGAGGTGGGCTTCTCCTACGACCCCGGCCGGGAGGTGCTGGCAGGCGTCTCCCTCGCATGTCCTGCCGGCGGATTTACCGCCCTGGTGGGGGAGTCCGGTTGCGGCAAGTCCACCCTGGCGGCGCTGCTCACCGGGAGGAACCGGGGCTATACCGGCTCCATCACGGTGGGCGGGGTTGAGCTCTCCCGGCTGACGGAGGAGAGTTTGCTGGAAAACGTCACCTACATCAGCCACCAGAGCTATCTGTTCAAGGGCACGGTGGAGGAGAACCTGCGCCTGGCCCGCCCGGACGCCACCGAGGAGGAGCTGTGGCAGGCGCTGGAGCAGGTGAACCTGGCGGCCTTCCTCCGGGGGGAGCAGGGCCTTTCCACCCAGCTGCTGGAAGGGGCTAGTAACCTCTCCGGCGGGCAGCGGCAGCGGCTGGCCCTGGCCCGGGCCCTTCTCCGCAATAGCCCGGTGTACCTTTTCGACGAGGCCACTTCCAACATCGACGTAGAGAGCGAGAACGACATCATGGCCGTCATCCGGAAGCTGGCAAAGGAAAAGACGGTGCTGCTCATCTCCCACCGGCTGGCCAATGTGGCGGAGGCCCAGCAGATCTACGTCTTGGAACAGGGCGCCGTGGTGGAGCGTGGCACCCACCGGCAGCTGCTGGAACAGGGCGGCCTGTACCGCCGCCTGTGGGACGCCCAGTACGCCCTGGAACACTACGGAGAGGAGGAAACAGCATGAAGCGCTCTGGTTTTGCGGTGATGGCCCGGCTCATCGGGCTGGTGGGGCCCTTGACGGGCGCCATGCTTCTGGCGATCTTCCTGGGGCTGGCGGGCCACCTGTGCGCGGCGTTCCTCACCGTGCTGGGAGGCTGCGCCCTGCTGGACGTGCTGGGGCTTGAATGCCTGCCCCTGGGAGCCCTGTTCGCCGGGCTGCTGTTGTGCGGCCTGGTCCGGGGGTTCCTCCGCTATGGAGAGCAGGCCTGCAACCACTTTATCGCCTTCAAGCTCCTGGCATTGCTGCGGGGCAAGGTGTTCCGCGCCCTGCGGCGGCTGTGCCCCGCCAAACTGGAGGGCAAGGACCGGGGGAATCTCATCTCCCTCATCACCTCAGACATCGAGCTGCTGGAGGTGTTCTACGCCCACACCATTTCGCCCATTGCCATCGCCCTGTTGTTCACGGTCATCCTGTGCCTGTTCATTGGCAGCTTTCACTGGGCCCTGGGCCTGCTGGCCCTTTTGGCCTACGCCGTGGTGGGGGTGGCGGTGCCCCTTGTCGCCTCCAAGGCCAGCGGGGACAGGGGCCTGCGCTTCCGGGAGCAGTCCGGGGAGCTCTCCAGCTTCGTGCTGGAGAGCCTGCGGGGACTTTCGGAGATCTTGCAGTACGGTCGGGGAGAGGACCGGCTGCAGGAGATGAACGCCCGCACCCAGGCGCTCTCCCGGGAGGAGGAGAGGCTCAAGCAGGTGGCGGGCCGCAACCAGGCGGTGACCAACACGTGCATCCTCCTGTTCGATCTGCTCATGCTCTTTGCCGCCACAGGGCTTTACGCCGCCGGGGAGGTGGACATTGCCGGGGTGCTGCTGCCCACCCTGGCGCTGATGAGCTCCTTTGGCCCCTGCGTGGCCCTGGCGGGCCTGGGCAGCACGCTGCAGCACACCTTTGCCGCTGGCAACCGGGTGCTGGACCTCCTGGACGAGTCCCCAGTGGTGGAGGAAGTCGCCGGAAAAGACCCAACCGAATTTACCGGCGCCGCGGCGGAGCAGGTCTCCTTCGCCTATGGGGAGGAGACCATTCTCGACGGCGTCTCTGTGGACATCCCCCAGGGCTCGGTGGTGGGCATTGTGGGCAAAAGCGGCAGCGGCAAATCCACCCTGCTCAAACTCTTTCTGCGGTTCTGGGAGGCGGACCAGGGCCGGGTAACCGTCTCCGGCAGGAAGGTGGGGGACATCAACACCGCCGACCTGCGGGACATGGAGAGCTTCGTCACCCAGGACACCCACCTGTTCCACGACAGCATACGGGAGAACCTGCGCATCGCCAAGCTGGACGCCTCCCAGGAGGAGCTGGAAGCCGCCTGCAAGAAGGCCTCGGTCCATGGGTTTATCCAGAGCCTGCCCCAGGGCTACGACACCCCTGTGGGGGAGCTGGGGGCCACCCTCTCCGGCGGGGAGCGCCAGCGGCTGGGGCTGGCCAGGGCGTTCCTCCACCAGGGGGAGTTCCTCCTGCTGGACGAGCCCACCAGCAATTTGGACAGCCTCAACGAAGGGGCCATCCTCCGCTCCCTGGGGGAGGAGCGGGGCAGCCGCACGGTGGTGCTGGTGTCCCACCGGCAGTCCACCATGAGGATTGCCGAGAAGGTCTACTCGGTGGAGAACGGGAGGATGAGCTGATGAAACCCCGGGATACGGAAACCAAACGCCAGCGGGAGAAGGCCCTGGTGGGGGAGATGATCGCCCTGTACTGCAAAAAGCGCCACGGCGGCAAACGCGGCCTCTGCCCGGAGTGCCAGGCCTTGCTGGACTACGCCCGATCCCGCAGCGACAAATGTCCCTTTATGGAGACGAAGACCTTCTGCTCCAACTGCCCGGTGCACTGCTACAAGCCGGAGATGCGGGAGAAGATCCGGCATGTGATGGCCTTTGCCGGGCCCAGGATGCTCTTTGTCCGCCCAGGGGCAGCCATCCGCCACGTGATCGAGACAAAACGGGAACAGAAAAGATTGGAGAGAACAGATGAAGATTAAGCGTTTCTTGTGGATTGTGTTAGGCTGCATCGGCGTAGGGCTGGGGGCCGTGGGGGCGGTGCTGCCCTTGCTGCCGGCCTTTCCCTTTCTGCTGCTGGCGGCTTTCAGCTTTGCCAAGAGTTCCCAGAGGCTGCACACATGGTTTGTTCACACCAAACTCTACCAAAACAACCTGGAGAGCTACGTCACCCACCGGGCCATGACCCTGCGTGCTAAACGGCGGGTGATGGTCACCGTCACCCTGCTGATGGCCTTCGGCTTTACCCTGATGCTCCTCAAGGGGTTGCACCTTCCCTGCGGGATTTTGGCAGGGGTGTGGGTGTTCCATATCCTGTACTTCCGCTTCGGCGTCAAGACCCTGGAGGAACCGGCGGCTTGAGTGCCGCGGAGAGAAGCGTTGATTCTGAGAAAAAATGGAGGGAGCCGCCATGTGGGAAGAAGCCTTGGGAAGCTGTGGGCAGTGGGAACAGGTCATGCCCGGCGCGAGAGCCTGCCTGTTCTCCCTGGGGGAGGGACCGGTTACCCTGCCTCTCCGGCTGGAACCATTGCACTTTGAGGCATTGTTCTGCCTGGCAGGAGCTGCAACACTCACCCGCCGGGACGGCTCGGCCCTCACAGCGGGGCCGGGGCAGGTGCTGCTCCTCACCGATGTGTCCAGCATAGCCGGAGCCGCCGCAGAGGTCCCCCTGGTAGGGGTGCTGGTGGCGGTGGACGCCCGAAACGCCCGGGAGAGCCTGCGAGCCGTCTGCCATTTATTGGGCGGGCTCACTCTGGACACAACCCGGGTGCGGCAGTGGATGGCCTGCCGGGGCGGCTGCGCCGTGGAGGGGCCCACTCCCTGGAGCCGGGCGGTGTTTACCCAGCTGGAACGGCTCCCCCAAAAGGAGCGGGCCCGGTGGTGCGTGTGGAAGTCGGTGGAGCTGCTGTACCTGCTGTGCGCCCCCCAGGAGCCGGCCCCATCTCAGGAGGGAACCCTGGAAGAAGTGGCCCGGTATATGGAGGAGCATCTGGAGGAGCCCCTGTCCATCCCCCAGCTGAGCCGCCGGGCGTTTCTCTCTCCCACGGCCTTTAAGGCGGCCTTCCGGCAGCGGTATGGGCTGGCGGTCCACGCCTGGCTGCGGCAGCGGCGCATGGAGCGGGCGGCGCAATTGCTGCAGGGTTCCTCCCTCACCGTGCTGGAGGTGGCCCAGGCAGTGGGGTACAGCAGCGGCAGCCAGTTTGCCGCCGCCTTCCGGGAGCGGTACGGCACAAGCCCGGGCAAGTTTCGGAAAATGTCCAAAGGGGCATAAAGCTTCGTCTGCTCCGGCAGGACGGGCCGGAAAATCCCTGCTATACTACTCTGTTGTGAGCGGGAAATCCCCAAAAAGGAGGGCTCTCTGTGAAGCAGCATCAAATCTGGGCCTGGGCCGCCGTGTTCTGCATGTTCATGGTGATGCTGACAGGCTACAAGCGCAAATAAGGGAAAGGAAGGATTCATATGTTCCATTATATGGGAAAACTGGCTTGCTTTGTGGGCGGGGCGCTGTTCGGCTCTGTGGGCGTGAAGCTCCTCACCAGCAAGGACGCCAAGAAGGCTTACACCCATGTGACCGCCGCGGGCCTGCGGATGAAGGACGCCGCCATGGAGACGGTGACCACCCTGCAGGAGAACGCCGCCGACATTTTGGCCTCCGCCAAGGACATCAACGAGGACCGGGCCAAAAAAGAGGCGGAAGAGGCCGCCGCGGCCCAGGTGGAGAACGAAGAGGAATAAGCGGGGAGCCGTGAGAAACGGCTCCTTTTTGCTGGAAGGAGCGTGCCCATGAGAGGGAAGATCGTACACGAGAGCCGGGGCCGGCTGCGCCTGCAGCTGGCCCAAAAGTCCCTGAGCCTGCGCCAGGCGGACCTGCTGGAGGCATGGGTCAAAGCCCAGCCCTGGGCGGTGGAGGCGGTGGTCCACGAGCGGACCGGGTGCCTGATCCTCCGCTACACCGGGGACCGGGCGGTGGCCGTAAATGCCCTGGCCCGGTTTTCCTGGGAGGCAGCGGAGGAGACCGTCTCCCTGCCGGAGCACAGCCTGCGGGAGCTGAACCGCCAGTTCCAAGAGAGACTGGTGGGCAAGGTGGCCTGGAAGGCCTTTTCCCGGCTGTTTCTCCCGGCACCGGTGCGGGCAGCCCAGGCGGTGTGGCACATGGCGCCCTTTCTCCGCAAGGGCCTGCGCTGCCTTGTCCGGGGCAAGCTGAAGGTGGAGCTGCTGGACGCCCTGTCCATCGGCATCTCCGCCTGCCGAAGAAATTTCGGCACCGCGGGCATGGTCATGTTCCTGCTGGAGATTGGCGAGCTGCTGGAGGACTGGACGAGGAAGAAGTCTGTGGCCGACCTGGCGGAGAGTTTGTCCCTCCACGTGGACCGGGTGTGGCTGCAAAGTTCGGCCGGGGAGGTGCTCACTCCCATCGCCCAGGTAAAGCCCGGCGACCGGGTGCTGGTCCGGGCTGGAGGCGTCATCCCCTTGGACGGCGTGGTGGCAGAGGGGGAGGTCACCGTGAACCAGGCCTCCCTCACCGGGGAGTCCGTCCCCGTGGCCAAGACCCCCGGCGGCGCGGTGTACGCCGGCACCGTGGTGGAGGAAGGGGAGTGCGTCCTGGAGGTGAAGCAGGCCACCGGCCAGGGGCGGTACGACCAGATCGTGGAGATGATCCAGCGCTCCGAACAAATGAAGTCCGCCGCCGAGGCCAAGGCCTCCAACCTGGCGGACCGGCTGGTGCCCTACACCTTTGCCGGGAGCCTGCTGAGTCTGGTCCTCACCCGGAACGTGACCCGGGCCCTGTCGGTGCTCATGGTGGACTTCTCCTGCGCCTTGAAATTGGCCATGCCCCTGGCGGTGCTCTCCGCCATGCGGGAGGCCGGGCGGGAGCACATCACCGTGAAAGGCGGCAAGTTCCTGGAGGCGGTGGCCAAGGCGGACACCATCGTCTTTGACAAGACCGGCACCCTCACCCACGCCTGCCCCCGGGTGGCGAAGATCGTCCCCTTCGGCGGCAAGGGGGAGGCGGAGATGCTCCGCCTGGCCGCCTGCTTGGAGGAGCACTTTCCTCATTCCATGGCCAACGCCGTGGTGGAGGAGGCCCGCCGCCGGGGCCTGCGCCACGAGGAGCGCCACGCCAAGGTGGAGTACCTGGTGGCCCACGGCATCGCCAGCTCTGTGGACGGGGAGCAGGTGCGCATCGGAAGCGCCCATTTCATCTTCGAGGACGAGAAGGCGGTCATCCCCCAGGGGGAGCAGGAGAAGTTCGACAGTCTGCCTCCGGAGTACTCCCAGCTATACCTGGCCATCGACGGAGAGCTGGCCGCCGTGCTGTGCATCTCCGACCCCCTGCGCCAGGAGGCAAAGGAAGTGCTTGCCGCCCTGCGGGGCCTGGGGGTGGAAAAGGCCGTCATGCTCACCGGGGACAGCCCCCGCACCGCCGCAGCCATCGCCCAGGAGGTGGGGGTGGACGGCTTCCAGGCCGGGGTGCTCCCGGCGGACAAGGCGGAGTTTGTTGCATCCCTCCGGCGGGAGGGGCACACCGTCCTCATGGTGGGGGACGGCATCAACGACTCCCCGGCCCTCTCCGAGGCGGATGCGGGTATCGCAATCAGTGACGGGGCGGCTATCGCCCGGGAGATCGCCGACATCACCATCGCCGCCGACAGCCTGTGGGAGCTGGTGCGCCTGCGGCAGCTGGCCATGGCCCTGATGAACCGCATCCAGAACAACTACCGCTTTGTCATCGGCTTCAACGGGGCCCTCATCGGCCTGGGCATAGTGGGTATCCTGCCTCCGGCCACCTCCGCCATGCTACATAACCTGTCCACTCTTGGAGTAAGCCTTCACAGCATGAGCGCACTACCGGTAGCCGGTCAGGCGACAAAGGTGCTGAAGGATCTGTAAAGTTCGGAAGATCCCGCATGAGTTTATTTCCATCATCGACTGAACGGAGGGTTGAATATGAAGAAGGAAATATTCTATCTGATTGGCGCCGTGGCCGGTGCGCTGCTGGTGTTGCTGGCAGTACCGCTGGGAAACGCCTATATTGGAAATTATCTTTCGGTTTATGGTGGGATGGACACCCAGAGCTATGTACTGCTTATGCAGAGCGCGGTAACGGGCTTTCAGATCCTGGGCGGTGTTCTTCTGGGACTCTTCGGCGCGGCGTATCTTTTCCGGCGCAAACCGTAAGCAACGATTTTATTCTCGAATGCCCCGGCGTGCAGTTGTACGCCGGGGCATTTCTCATCGTGCTCTTTGGGGAATTTCCTTCCATGTGCTCCGTGGAGAATTTCCTTCCACCTCTTGACAAATGGATCCGACAGCTATACTATAGCATTGTTATATAACGCTGCTATAAGGAGGCTGCCACAATGGAAGAGAACACTCCCACCACATTGGAAAGGATCCAGGAGGCGGCCATGACCGAATTTCTGGACAAGGGCTTTCTGGGGGCCTCCCTGCGGCAGATCGTGAAGAACGCCGGGGTAACTACCGGAGCTTTCTATGGCTACTTCTCCAGCAAGGAGGCTCTATTTGCCTCTATTGTAGAACCCCACGCCAAGGCACTGATGGGCCGGTTCATGGAGGCCCAGACCTCCTTTGCTGAGTTGCCCGAGGAACAGCAGCCGGAGCATATGGGGATAGAATCCTCGGACTGTGTCCACTGGATGGTGGACTACATCTGCCAGCACCGCCAGGCAGTGAAGCTGCTCCTGTGCCGGGCGGAGGGCACCGGCTATGAGCAATTCATCCACAACATGGTGGAGGTGGAGGTGGAATCCACCCTCCGCTATATGGAAGTGCTGCGGCATCTGGGGCGGGATGTGCCGGAACTGAGCCGGTCCCTGTGCCACATCATCGCCAGCGGGATGTTCAGCGGCCTCTTTGAGATCGTGGTCCACGATATGCCCCGGGAGCAGGCACAGCGGGACGTGGAACAGTTCCGCCAGTTTTACACCGGAGGATGGCTGAAATTGATGGGGGGATGACCCCTGTCTTTTTTGGATATTGGTTAGTTGTTGCTAACTTTCAAAAGGAGGTTTTTCCATGAAGCAAAAGAAGAAGAACGATATAGCCGCCCTGCTGGACTACGCGGGGAGCCACCGGGGGCTGACCTTTCTGGGCCTCGGCCTGTCGGCGGCGTCCATGGTGTGCAGCATGATCCCTTACCTCTGCATCTGGCTGGCGGCCCGGGATCTGATCGAAGTTGCTCCAAACTGGACGCAGGCCCAGAGCGTCGCCCGGTACGGGTGGCTGGCCTTCGGGGCTGCCTTCGGGGGCATCGTGCTGTACTTCGGGGGGCTGATGTGTACTCACCTGGCGGCTTTCCGCACGGCGGCCAACATCCGCAAGCAGGGCGTGGCCCATGTGATGAACGCCCCTCTGGGCTGGTTCGACGCCAACGCCTCCGGCCTCATCCGGGGACGGCTGGACGCGGCGGCGGC
>DXDU01000007.1 GCA_019115285.1 Candidatus Acutalibacter pullistercoris | reverse complement strand
AGCACCGCCGCCGCCATGGTGGGCATGATCCCCGAGGGGCTGGTGCTCCTCATCAGCCTGGCCTTCGCGGTGAGCGTCATCAAGCTCTCGGCCCGCAAGACCCTGGTGCAGGACATGTACTGCATCGAGACCTTGGCCCGGGTGGACACCCTGTGCCTGGACAAGACCGGGACCATCACCGAGGGCACCATGCAGGTGGACGGGCTGGCGCCCTTTGCCGGCCACACGGAGGAGGAGCTGGGGGCGGCCCTCACCGCCCTGGTGGGCAGCCTCTCCGACGACAACCCCACCTCCCAGGCCATCCGGGAGAAATTCCCCGCCCCCAGCCCCTGGCGGGCCGGGGAGCTGGTGCCCTTCTCCTCGGCCCGGAAGTGGAGCGGCGCCTTCTTCCCCGGCCAGGGGTCCTATGTGATGGGCGCCGGGGAGTTCATTTTGGGCGAGGGCTTCTCAAAGATCAAGGAGCAGGTGGAGAGCTACTCCCAGCTGGGCCAGCGGGTGCTGCTGGTGGCCCACTCCCCGGAGGAGTTCCAGGACAAGGCCCTGCCCGCCGGGGAGCTGGAGTGCCTGGGCCTGGTGCTGCTGAGCGATAAGATCCGCCGGGAGGCCCCCCGCACCCTGCGGTACTTCGCCGACCAGGGGGTGGATTTGAAGGTCATCTCCGGGGACAACGCGGTGACGGTGGCAAACATCGCCAAGAAGGCCGGATTAGACCACGCCGACCGGTACGTGGACGCCTCCACCCTGGAGACGGAGGAGGACGTGCGCCGGGCGGTGAAGGAGTACAGCGTCTTTGGGCGGGTGACCCCCCAGCAGAAGCTGGCCTTCGTTAAGGCACTGAAGGCCGACGGCCACACCGTGGCCATGACCGGCGACGGGGTCAACGACGTGCTGGCCCTGAAGGAGGCGGACTGCTCGGTGGCCATGGCCTCGGGCAGCGACGCCGCCCGCACCGTGTCCAACCTGGTGCTCCTCGACTCCAACTTCGCCTCCATGCCCCGGGTGGTGCAGGAGGGGCGGCAGGCCATCAACAACCTGCAGCGGTCCAGCTCCCTGTTCCTGGTAAAGACCATCTTCTCCGCCCTCATCGGGGTGCTGTTCATCTTCATCAACTACACCTACCCCTTCGAGCCCATCCAGCAGACCCTCATCAGCACCCTGACCATTGGGGTGCCCTCCTTCATCCTGGCCCTGGAGACCAACCGGGACCGCTTAAAGGGAAAGTTCATCTTAAACGTCATCCGCATGTGCATCCCCGCCGCTTTGACTATGACTGCCAATATCATCGCCCTCTGCGCCCTGGGCGGGCCCTTTGCCCTAACCCACGGGGAGATGTCCACCCTGGCGGTGATTCTCACGGCCTTTACGGGCTTTACCATGCTGTTTAAGGTGTGCTCCCCCTTCAACGGCCTGCGGGGGGTGCTGTTCTGGGGCCTGCTCACCGCCTTTGTGCTGGCCTTCCTGTTCTTCGGGTGGTTCTTCTCCCTGGCGGACTTGACCATCCCCATGCTCATGGCCCTGCTGCCCCTGCTTCCCTTCGCCATTGTGCTCATGCTGGCCCTGCTCCACCTGGTGGACCACGTCATCGCCAACCGGCAGAGCCCGGTGTACCCCAAAAAGCTGTGGCGGCGGAAAAAGCCTGCCCGGCAGGGAGAGCGGCCCTAAAATTCCCTCATTGTTTCCGGTTTCCCCTTGTCTCTTTCGGGAAAAGCTGGTATGCTTTTCCCAGAGAGACAGGGGGATTTTTTTGAGGAGGCGAGGCGGATGGAGACCGGGAAGCAGAGAAGAACCGCGGTCGTGGCGGTGATCGCTGCCGTGGTGGTGACGGCCGCTGTCTCGGTGGGGGGGACGCTGCTGTGGCAGCGCTTCCATCCCCCAGCGGCGCCGAACTGGGTCATCCGGGAGGAGGACGTGCTGGAGCTGCTGGAGGAGCAGGCCCCCATCCGGGAGTACGGCGGCTTTGTCCACCGGGAAAACCAGGGCAGCGGCATCGCCTCTGTCTGCTACTCGCTGCCCATGGCCTACGAGGGGCAGCTGTGCTGGCTCTTCGTCTATGGCGGCGGAGAGGATGAGACGCCCCAGCTGGTCCTGTTGTGGGACGGGGAGGGCTTCCTCTCCGGCCAGGGAGAGCTGGTGAAAGAGTACTACAACGCCCAGGAGACCACCCCTTAGAAAACAAAAAGGCCCCCGGCCGGAGATGGCCGGGGGTCGTTTTGCGTTTGGGCAAGTTACAGCACGCAGTACTGCTCCATGTAGCCCTCCATGGATTTCAGCAGCTCCGGGTCGGTGCCGTGGTCTTTCAGGTACTGGTGGATGTCCACCACGGTGACGATGGGGTGGACCTTGATGCCGAACTCCTCCTGGACCTCCATGATGGCGGTCTTGCCAGGGGTGTGGCCCACCTCGCACCGGTCCACGCTGATGAACATGTGGGGCACTTCCACCTTGGCGCAGGCCTTGAGGATGGGCATGGTCTCCCGCACGGCGGTGCCGGCGGTGATCACGTCCTCGATGATGACGATCCGGTCCCCGTCCTGGGGGGCGTAGCCCACGGTGCCGCCGCCCTCGCCGTGGTCCTTCACCTCTTTGCGGTTGAAGAAGTAGGGCTTGTCGATGCCGTAGTCGTTATACAGGGCGATGGAGCAGGCGGACGCCAGGGGAATGCCCTTGTAGGCCGGGCCGAACATGGCCTCGAAGTCCCCGCCCACGGTGTCCTTCACCAGGGCGGCGTAGTAGCTGCCCAGCCGGGAGAGCTGGGCGCCGGTCTTGTAGTTGCCGGTGTTGACGAAGTACTGGGTGTTGCGCCCGCTCTTGGTGACGAAGTGGCCGAAGCGCAGCACGTTGGCGGACAGCATGAACTCGATAAATTCCTTTTTGCTTTGGGTGAGCATGATTCCTCTTCCTTTCTGTGGCTTAATCCCAATCCGACCGCCCCTCTACCGAGGGCAGGCCGGTCTCGAAACGAATGGTTTCCCCGTCGCTGCGGGCCAGGATGGTGCCGTCCTGGTCGGTGCGGTAGGTGGTCAGCCCCGGCCAGTCTCCCAACAGCTGCCGGGTCTCCCGGTGGGGGTGGCCGTAGCGGTTGTCCTCGCCGCAGCTGATCACCGCCCAACGGGGGTTTACCGCCTCCAAGAAGGGCTCGGAGGTGGAGGTGGAGGAGCCGTGGTGGCCCACCTTCAGCACGTCGGCGGAGACTTCGTACCCCGCGTCTAGAATCTCCTCCTCGCTGTCGGCTTCCGCGTCCCCGGGGAAGAGGAAGGTGGTCTCGCCGTACACCAGGCGGATGACGGCGGAGTAGTCATTCATCTCCTCCCATACGTCCTCCTTCTGGGGGGCCACCACCTGGAATTCCGCCCCGGCGGGGCAGTCGATCACCGTGCCGGCGCACAGCTGGGTGATCACCAGGTTCTTCTCCAGCACCCGGTCCAGCAGCGCCTCGTAGGCGGAGGTGGTGGGGGTCTGGTCCTCGGGGACCAGGGGCATGTAGATGCTGCCGATGTCAAAGCGCTGGACGATCCGGGCCATGCAGCCCATGTGGTCTGTGTGGGGGTGGGAGCAGATCAGGGCGTCGATGCGCTCCACCCCCAAGTCCCGCAGGTAGTCGGTGAGGCCGTCGGCGTACTCGTACTCTCCCGTGTCCAGCAGGACGTTGAAGTAGTCCCCCTCGGCGGGGATGCGGATGAGCTCGCTGTCCCCCTGGCCCACGTCCAGAAAGTAGACCTGCAGGCCGTCCTCCAGGGTGGTGTCCCCTTCGGGCAGGGCCACCGAGGACACGGCGTCCGGGGCCTGGGCGGACTCTTGCGGGCCCAGCTTGTTGTAGGCGATGATGCACACCGCCAGGAGGAATATGAGCCCCAGGCCTCCCAGACCGGCGTTTTTGGGAGCTCTCCGGCGGGGCCTTCTGCCCTTGGTATGTGGCTTTCCCATGCTTTCCTTTCCGCGGCGGAGGTGTCTCCGCCTTGCCGCCCCTCCTTTGCCGCCGCCGGCCCTTTCCGCCGGGGGGAAGGGGCGGTTCTCCCTCCTTCTCTGTGGATTTTCCCCATCATACCACACCCGCCGGAAAACTGCAACCGGCAAGGAGAAGGCTGTTTTCCCCGCCAAGTCTCTGGGGGAAGCGGGGGGCATTTCTGGGGAAAGTGGCGGGCTTTGGCAGACCGCGGGGGCGTTTGTGTGAAAAAGGGCGGACATGGAGGAGGATCTTTCGGCGCTGCCGGAAAAAGGAAGGGGAACGCGGTTGAAGAACGTGACAATATCGTGGTATAACTGACAGACGGACACAACGACCAGATGTGCGGTTTTGCGACCCGGCCCGTCCAGGGCTGGGCCGTTTTTGCGAAAGGGGCTTTTCCGCCGTCTGGGGAAAGGAGGGCCCGGGGTGAGAGTCTTATTCGTGGGGGACTATGACCTGGCGGGCAGCTACATCGCCAGCCGCCTGTACCGGGAGGGGGACCAGGTGTGCTGGCTCACCCAGGAGGAAGAGCTGGAGCTGTGACACAGGAAGGTGAGGGGAAAGGTGTACCGCAAGCCGGTGACCTACTCCGTGTGCCGGAAGATCCTGGCGGCGGAGCTTGCGCAAGCGCCAGCCCCTGCTCTTTGAGACCCTGCAGAACCGGGGGCTTTTCCTGCTCATGCTGCTTTTGACCGGCTGGACCGCGGACTGGAACGACCTGCGGTACATGGACGTGCGGCTGCTCTACGTGGTGATCGTGGCCATCTCCTTCGGGATGCGCCAGGGGCTGCTGGCCACGGTGCTGGCCATCGCCTCCTACGTGGCGGCGCTGCTCCACGCCCAGATCGACATCTCCTACGTGTTCTACAGCGTGGAGTCCTGGATCCCCTTTATCCTCTACGGGGTGGCCGGGGCCTTTGGGGGCTATTGGAGCGACAAGAAGTACGACGACTACGACAGCCTGGCGGACCAGTACCGGGAGCAGGGGGAGCGGTACGACTTTTTAAAGGAGCTCTACCGGGAAGTGGTGGACGTGAAGAACCAGCTGCAGCGGCAGATCGTGGTGTCCCGGGACAGCCTGGGCAGGCTCTACTCCATCACCGAGGAGCTCCAGTCCCCCAGCCCCAGAACGGTGTGCGTCAAGACCATCGGGGTGATGGAGGACATTATGGAGTGCGAAAGCGCCGCCCTGTACATCCACCAGGACGGGGGAAACTTCGGCCGGCTCATGGCCTGCTCCCAAGGCCTTTCCAGCACCCTGGCGCCCTCGGTAGACCTGGAAAAGCGCCCCAAGCTGCAGGAGGCCATGGAGCGCCGGGAGCTGTACGTCAACACCGAGCTGGACCCGGACCACCCCGCCATGGCCATGCCCATCTGCGACGGGGAGACGGCCATCGGCATGGCGGTGCTGTACCAGCTGGACCCCCAGCAGTACACGGTGTACTATAAAAACCTGTTCCAGACCCTGACCAGGATGATCCAGGACAACCTGATCCGGGCGGTGCGGTACCAGCAGCAGAACTGGGAGAAGCTCACCCTGCCGGGGACCTTGGTGCTGACGAAAGAGGCCTTCGCCCAGGAGCTGCACTGCCCGGTGAGCGTGGCCCGGGTGGGGCTGCCCCCCAGGACGCCGGAAGGGACCAGGGGGTCCCTGCAGGGCTGGGGGATGCTGAGCTGGGAGCCCCAGGGCGGCGGGGACCAGTCCACCGCGGCGCTGTACAACCGGGCGGCCTCCCTGCTGCGGGGGACGGACCTGCTGGGCATAGGCGAGAACGGAGACCTGCAGGCGGCTTTCCTCTACGTGGGGCCCAGCCGCCGGCCGGTGCTGGAGGAACGCTTTTCCCGCAGCGGCTTTACCCTGACCTGGCTGGACTGACCGCCTGAGTCACTTTGCAGAAAGGAGAGACTATGGAACTGATCCTGTGGATTTTGCTGGCCCTGCATTTGCTGCTGGGGGTCTTTTACGCCCTGGACTGGTTCCAGGACTACGGCCGCCTGCAGGAGACGGTGATCCGGCTGGTGCTGGCGCTGGCGTTCCCCTTTGTGGGGTTTTTGCTGTGCAAGCTGGTGGACTACTTTCTCAAAAAGGCCCCCCAGTTCCAGATGGACTCCCTCTATCTGGGCCACGGGGAGATGCTTGACGAGCTGGAGCTGCTCCGGCCCATGGACAAGTCCGCGGAGGTGGACAAGGTCCCCGGGGTGGACACCCTGCGGGCCGGGGAGTACGGCCGCCGCCGGCGGATGGTGATGGACACCCTGCGGGAGCAGGACACGGCGGAGTACCTCTCCGTGCTGAAGGAGGCGCTGCTCAACGAGGACCAGGAGACCTCCCACTACGCCAGCGCGGTGATTATGGATCTGCAGAAGCGGATCCAGGCCTCGGCGCTGGAGCGGCAGCGGGCCTACCGGCAGGAGCCGGAGGACCCCCAGCGCCAGGAGGAGCTGGAGGGGGAGCTGTACCGGATTCTGGAGAGCGGGGCCTTTGACGAGAACAGCCTGGGGCGGTATTACGCCCAGTACCGGGAGATCTCCGACGTGCTCCTGGCCCGGGAGGACGGGGACCCCCAGTGGTACCACCGCCGGGTGGGGGTGGACCTGCGCACCGGGGAGGACCTTCACGCCCGGGAGACGGCGGAGGCTTTTCTGGAGAAGTTCCCGGAGAACGAGGACGCGGTGGTGGACTGCATCCAGGTCTACCTGCAGATGCGGGACCGGAAGGCCCTGGACCGGCTGCTGGACCGGCTGGGGGACCTGCCTGTGGTGCTCACCCAGAAGTCGTTGACCTACATCCGCTTTCTGCGGGAGAGAAAGGGGGCCCGGGGGTGAAAGGCTATTATCGGAAGATTTTCCCGTACATCGGCTGCGCCCTGGCGGTGGCGGCCCTGTTCGCCGCCATGAACAGCGGCGTGTTCGTGGAGGGCTCTGGCTACACCCTGTCCCTGTCGCCCCCCCAGGAGCCGGTGGACACCGTGGACCAGGAGGAACTGGAGGCCGGGCGGCTGCAGGCCCTGGTGCTGTGGGACAAGGAGAGCGAGGTCTCGGAAAAGTACGCCGGGAACCTGGAGCGGGTGCTGGGGCAGATGGAGTTTTCCTGGGAGCTTCTGGACATCCGGCAGAAGGACGCGGTGTCTTGCACCGATTACGACCTGGTGATCGTGGCCTTCGACGACTGGGACGGGCTCATCGGGGAGGACAGCCGCCGGCTGCTGCGCTACGTGGAGCAGGGGGGCCGGCTGTTCCTGGGCATGGCGCCCTCCACCGTGGAGAAGGTGCTGCCTGTGTGGTACCGGGCCATGGGCGTCACCGAGTACGGGGAGTTTGTGGGGATCGAGGGCATCTTCTTCGACCAGGAGCTGCTGGCGGGAAGCCAGGGGAGAAGCTTTGTGGAAGAGTCCTTCTCCGACAGCGCCCTGGGGGTGCAGCTGGCCAATTCCCAGTACCTGCTGGCCTCCGGGGTCATTGGGGACAGGAAGACGCCGCTGATCTGGAAGGCCCCCTACGGGGAGGGGCAGATCCTCACCTGCAACGCCACGGGCATCACCGGGGACATGTGGACCGGCGTGGCAGGCGGGTGCGTGGCCTCCCTCTTCGATGAGATCCTCTATCCCGTCATCAACGGGAAGACCGTGTTTCTCGACGACTTTCCCTCTCCCATGTACAACACGGAGAACCTGGAACACGGAGAACCTGGCCATCCAGCGGGACTACAACCGCACGGTGCGGGAGTTCTTCCGGGACATCTGGTGGCCGGACATGCAGTCCGCCGCCGTGCAGTACGGAGTGGGGTATGTGGGGCTGTTTATCGCCACCTACGACGACATTGTGATCCCCGAGGACTTCCTCTACCAGGAGGACTCCACGGAGCAGTACTTCGGCAACAGCCTGCTGCAAAACGGCTATGAGATGGGGGCCCACGGCTACAACCACCAGTCCCTGGCCAGGGCGGGGGAGGTGCCGGAAGACCTGGGCTACAACGCCTGGGCCAGCGAGGAGGACATGGCGGCCTCCCTGACAGAGCTGCGGGACATCGCCTAGGGGCTGTTCCCCCAGGTGAAGTTCTACACCTATGTGCGGCCTTCCAACTACCTCAGCGAGGAGGGGCGCCAGGCGGTGGCGGAAGCGCTGCCGGACCTGCAGGTCATCTCCGGGGTGTACACCAAGGAGGGGGAGGAGGGCAGCGTCTACGTCCAGGACTTCTCCGTGGCGGAGGACGGCATCGCGGAGTACCCCCGGGTCACCTCTGGGATGCTGGAGGACACCTACGACGAATTCGCCGCCATGAACGCCTGCGCCCTGTACGGGGCGTTCTCCCACTTCGTCCACCCCGACGACATTCTGGACAAGGAGCGGGGCGGGGGACAGGGCTGGGAAGACCTGTTCCAGGCGTACTGCGACAAGCTGGGGCTGGTGAACCGGTACTTTGAGGGCCTGCGGCCCCTGACGGCGGTGGAGGCGGGCCAGGCCCTGCGCGTGGCCGACGCTCTGGACGTGTCCCTCACCGTGGAGGGGGACACCGCCGCCGGCCGGTGCAACGGCTTTACCGGGTCCGCCTACTGCTACCTGCGCACGGACAAAGATCCCCAGGTGGACAACGAGACCTGCCGGATCTCCCCGGTGTGCGGCGGCTATGAGGGCTGCTGGTACCTGGTGGAGATCCTGCAGCCGGAATTTTCCTTTTCCCTGAAGGAGTGAGCGCATGAAGATCTGCCTGATCGCCGAGGGCTGTTACCCCTATGTGGCGGGCGGGGTGTCCTCTTGGGTGCAGATGCTCATGGAGGGCATGCCCCAGCACCAGTTTGTGCTGTACACCATTGGCGCCGAGGAGCGGCAGCGGGGCAAGTTCAAGTACAAGCTGCCGGAGAACCTGGTGGAGGTCCACGAGAATTTTCTGGACCAGTACCGGGATAAGAAAGCCCGGCACCGCGCCACGTACCGCCTGCAGGAGCGGGAGCGGAAGGCCCTGGTGGACCTGATCACAAAAAACGAGACGGACTGGGACCCGCTGTTTTCCATGTTCGGGGAGGGCGGGGCCTACAGCCCCAACGAGTTTCTGTCCAGCGACGCCTTTCTGGACGTGGTGATGGGGGCCTGTGAGGATACCTACCGGCTGACGCCCTTCAACGAGGTGTTCTGGACCATCCGCTCCATGCTCCTGCCGGTGCTGAACATTTTGCGGTGCCCTGTGCCGGAGGCGGACATGTTCCACACCGTGTCCACAGGCTACGCCGGGATTTTGGGGGCCATGTTCCAGTACAGGACCGGCAAGCCCTTTATCGTCACCGAGCACGGCATCTACAGCCGGGAGCGGGAGGAGGAGATCCTGAAGGCCAGCTGGGTGTACGTGTACTTCAAGCAGACCTGGATCAACTTCTTTCTGGGCATGGCCTCGGCGGCCTATGCTGGTGCTGTGGGCCCAGATGGCCTACCTGTCCGCCATCAAGAAGTACGCCAAGATCCTCACCGGGTTTCTGCTGGCGGCCTTGACGGCGGTGGGCGCCTGCCTATTGCTGCTGTGGCTTGGCGTGCCCCCTCTCACCGGGGCGTTTTTGGGATCGACCCTGGGGTACTTCCTGCTCATGGTGCTGTATTTGCAGGAGCTTGTGAACTTCTACCCCGCCGGGCGGATGAGCCTGGTGGTGCTCTTTCCCTACCTGGACAAGTACAAGAGCCTGATCGCCATAGGCTTTTCTACGGCCCTGGGGCTGTTCGCCCACAACTTCGTGTTCTGGTTCTCCGACTACAAGATCACCGTGATCCAGCACATGATCTACTGCATGAAGTACGACGTGGCCTGCTTTTACGCCAGCCTGACCATCGTGCCCTACCTGGTGATCTTCGTGGTGGCGCTGGAAGTGAACTTCTACAAGGCCTACCGGAAGTACTTCGACACGGTGCTCTACGGCGGGACCCTGACGGACATCCAAAACGAGAACCGGGAGATGGGCCGGACCCTGTTCCGGGAGCTGGCCCACGTGTTCGAGCTGCAGTTTTTCGTGGAGGTGCTGTGCGTCACCTTTTTGGGAAATTTCCTGCAGGCCAGCGGCTTCGACCGGGAGATGCTCATCATCTTCCGGTACCTGTGCATGGGGTACTGCTTCTACGTGCTGGTCAAGAGCCTGATTATCCTGTTTTTGTATTTTGACGAGCGCCGGGGGGCGCTGCTGCTCTCCGGGCTGTTCGTGGCCCTCAGCGCCGGGCTGTCTGTGCTCACCCTGCCCTTTGGCATAGAGGCTTACGGCCTGGGCTTCCTCCTGGGAGGCGCGGTCACCGCGGTGGTGGGGCTTTTGCTGCTCAAACGCTACCTGGGCCGGCTGGAGTACCAGGTGTTCTGCCGGCAGCCCCTGTTTTACGAGGAGCCCCAGAGGATCTTCCGGCAGCTGGCGGCCTATGTAGAGACCAAGGACGCCAGGGTGTTCGCCAACCACAAGAAGAAGGAAAAGAAACAGCCGCCGGAGGACGGCGGGAAAGGAGAGGATCTGGACCCATGAGACGAGAGGGAAGCAAACTGTGGCTTCTGGGGGCGGCAGCGGCCCTGGTGGTCATTCTCGCCCTGGCCTTTGGGGCCTGGGAGCTTTCCCGGGACCTGGGGGAGGGACAGGGGGAAGAGAGCTCTCAGGCGGAGGAGCCAGCCGCCACCCCCGCCCCGGAACAGCAGGGGGACTTCACCGTGGTGGAGACCGGGGACATCGACGAGGGGCTTAAGGAAGACAAAAGCGTCTACGCCCAGGACGACCCGGACTCTCTGGTGTGCTTCTATGTGACCGTCCGGTACGGCACCGAGGATCGGGGCACCAACCACACCTTCAACGAGGTGAAAAACGCCGTGCGCTTTGTGGACAGCACCCACGTGGCCAACGATGTGTACGCCGAGGCCTTGGTGCAGGTGGGGGACGAGAACGGCCCCACCCCCGGCAGCGTGGGCTACGGGGAGACCGCCAACAACGCCACCATCCGGGTGCGGGGCAACAGCTCTACGGTGATGCCCCAGAAGTCCTATAAGCTCAGCTTAAACGACAGCGCCGGGCTACATGGAGACGGTGATGCCCTACATCTCCCAGATGCCGGACCTGATGAACCTGCAGCACACCCCGGAGGAGAGCCAGGAGATCGCCAGCCGCCTGGGGGACGAGGTGGAGGAGAACTACCAGAACTTCCTGGACAGCCTTACGGACCCCATGCCCTTCTGGATGTACGAGGGGGAGCAGGGGGAGGAGGCCATGGAGCTCTCTTGGGAGCCGGCCTACGACTTTGAGGGCCAGCCCTTTACCTACCGGGTGACCGTCAGCCGCCACGCGGACCTGTCCCAGCCTGTGGCGGACGTGGACGGCCTGGAGGACACCCACTATGAAGTGCCCCTGTCCCAGCTGGAGGAGGGGGAGTACTTCTGGCGGGTCACCGCCGCCCGGGCTGACGGCGCCGCGGCCCAGGCCCAGAACGAGGTGGTCATCGACGACGTGCACCACCTGGGGGTGTACAACTTTACGGTGGGCGCCGACCCGGCCGCGGGAGGTGAGGGGACGTGAGGACCTATCGCCACGAACAGAAATACCTGATGACCTGGGCCCAGTACCAGGCGCTGCGGCCGGCCCTGGGGACCCTCCTGCGCAGGGACCCCCACGTGGGGCCCACGGGGGAGTACAGCATCCGCAGTTTGTACTTTGACGACATGTGCCAGAGCGCCTACGAGGAGAAGCTCAGCGGGGTGTTCGCGAGAAAGAAGTACCGGGTGCGGGTGTATAACTGCAAAGATACCGCCATCCACCTGGAGTGCAAGTATAAGCAGGGGCCCTACATCTGCAAGGAGTCCCAGGACCTGAGCCGGGAGGAGTTCGGGCGGCTGCTTGCCGGGGATTGCCGGTTCCTTTTGAAAAAGGAAAAGCCCATGGCACGGGAGTTCGCCGCGGACTGGTACTCGAAGCTCTTGCGGCCCAAGGTCATTGTGGACTATGAGCGGGAGCCCTATGTGATGAAGGCCGGCACAGTGCGGGTCACCTTTGACAAGGCGGTGCGGGCGGTCTTCCCCGGGGAGGACCTGTTCGACCCCGGGGCCCCGTCTTACCTGGCGGTGCCCCCGGACCGGCTGATTTTGGAACTGAAGTACACCGGCTACCTGCCGAAACAGGTCCGGCGCCTGTTCCGGGTGCGGGATCTGCCCCAGGTGTCCGCGTCGAAATACTGCCTTTGCGTAGACCGGCTCCAGGGCCGGTTCCAACGGGGCTGAGACAACAGGAGGGAGCTTTATGGAAAACAATGTGACTACGTCCGGCGACCTGTTCAAAAAATCGTTTCTGGAGATGTTCCCAGACGCCATCGATCCCTGGAGCCTGGTGCTCACCTTGGCCATGTCCCTGCTGCTGGGGCTGGGGATCTTCCTGGTGTACCGGAGGTGCTTTATCGGCGTGGTGTACGACCACTCCTTCAACATCTCCCTGGTGGTGATGACCATCCTCACCGCGGTGATCATCGTCACCATCAGCTCCAACATCATGCTCTCCCTGGGCATGGTGGGCGCCCTGTCCATCGTGCGGTACCGCACGGCGGTCAAGAGCCCTCTGGATCTGATGTTCCTGTTCTGGGCCATCACCACGGGCATCGCGGCGGGGGCGGGGTATTATTACATCGCCTGGGTAGCCTTCCTCTTTGTGGCACTGGTGTTCGCCGTGCTCCGGGGCATCCGCCAGCGCCGGGAGACCTACATGCTCATCTTGAACTACCAGACCAAGGAGGGGCTGGAGGAAGAGATCCGGCGCGTCCTGCACAACTACAAGGCCAAGGTCCGCTCCAAGATCGTCCGGGGGGAGACCACGGAGCTTACGGTGGAGGTGCTGATGCGGGACGACAACCTGTCCCTGCCCAACACCCTCTCCGCTCTGGAGGGCGTCAACGACGTGACCCTGGTTCAGTACCGGGGAAGCTACGAGGCGTAAGCCCGCTTTTCTGAAAACGAACAGCCGTCCCGGGAGGAAGAACCTCCTGGGGCGGCTGTTTTGCTCAGGCCCTGCCCAGCTGGACCAGGTGGCAGATCCCGGGGATAGAGGCGCCCTGCTGCTGGGTGGTGGGGGAGAGCAGGGCCCCGGTGGCGCAGAACAGCACCCGGCGGTACTCCCCCGCCGCCAGCCGGGGGAGGATGCGGCCGCAGAGCACTGCGGCGGAACAGCCGCAGCCGGAGCCCCCGCTGTGCACGTCCTGCCGGTCCCTGTCGTAGAGGAGCAGGCCGCAGTCCTGGTGGAGGGAGGACAAGTCCAGGCCCCGCTCCCCCAAAAGCTCCAGCAGCAGCTGGCTGCCTACCGCCCCCAGGTCCCCGGTGAACAGGGCGTCGTACTCCGCCGGGGAGGCCCCGGTGGCCTGGAAGAACCGGAGCAGGGTGTCCGCGGCGGCGGGGGCCATGGCGGCCCCCATGTTGGCCGGGTCCCGGATGCCCAGGTCCACGATGCGCCCGGCCAGGCCCCGCTCCACCTGGACGGGACCCTCCCGGGAGAGGACCACCGCCCCGGCGGCGGTGGCGGTCCACTGGGCGGTGGGGGAGCGCTGGCCGCCGTACTCCAGGGGCAGGCGGAACTGGCGCTCCGCCGCGCAGAAGTGGGAGCTGGTCACCGCGGCGGCCCGTTCACAGGCGCCGCTGTCCACCGCCATGGCCCCCAGCAGCAGGGTCTGGGCCATGGTGGAGCAGGCCCCGTACTGGCCCAGAAAGGGGATCTGGAAGGAGAGCAGCCCAAAGGTGGAGGACACGCACTGGTTCAGCAGGTCCCCGGCCAGCACCAGGTCCAGATCCTCCGGGGCCAAGCGAGCTTTGTGCAAGGCCAGGGAGAGGGCCTCCTCCTGCAGGGCGGCCTCGGCCTGCTCCCAGGTGACCTTTCCCAGGCTGGTATCCTGGAAGGTCTGGTCCAGCTCGCCCCCCAAAGGCCCGGCGGCCTCCCGGCGGCCCCCCACCGCCCCTTGGGACAGGATCCGGGGCGGCAGGGAGAACTGCCACACCCCCCGGCCCAGGGGCCTCACAGGGGTACCCCCAGGGCCTGGAGCAGAACAAGCACCAGGCCGTAGACCACCGAGGCGGTGACCCCGAAGACCAGCACTGGCCCGGCTACGGTGAAGAGCTTCGCCCCCAGGCCGGTGACCAGGCCCTCGGTTTTGAATTCCATGGCGGGGGAGACCACGGAGTTGGCAAAGCCGGTGATGGGCACCAAGGTGCCGGCCCCGGCGTACTTGGCGATCTGGTCGTACCAGCCCAGGGCGGTGAGCAGGGCGGAGAGGAAGATCAGGGAGAGGGACACGGCGGTCCTGGCCTGGGGAAGGGACAGGCCCCAGGTCTGGTACAGGGCGCACAGCCCCTGGGCCCCGGCGCACAGCCCGCCCCCAAAGAGAAAGGCCAGCAGGCAGTCCTTCCCCAGGGGGGAGGGCGGGGAGGCCCGCTCCACAAGTTGCTTGTAGCGTTCTTTGGAAAAAACCACGGCGGCACACTTCCTTTCCAGAAAAGTGTGCCACCGCGGAGGGGAGATTATGCGGGGATCTGCGGCGGGACTGTTGTGCGCAAAGGAAGATTCTGCTACGATGAACTTGCGGGGTCTTCCCGCGAGAGTCTGCCATATGCGGTAGGCGGCTGGTCTTCCCCAGGAAGACTGTACTTCCTGTTTCCATAGCCCTGCTCTGACGGGAGCCTTCGGAACGAGGGAGTGATACTTATGAGCGAGTTTGAGCTGCTCACACTGGTGATTGCCCTGGCAGGCCTTTTCACCACATGGGCCATTGCTCTATTCAACGCGAAAAAGTAGCCGCCCCCGGGCAGGATAGCGGCTACTTTTTCTTAAAAGCTAGCTAAAATCGGGCCAGCCGTCTATCGGCAGGCTCTCTCTATGTTTATTATAGCATTTTCGGGGGGAATGTCAACTGGCAGCGCTTTGGGAAAAGCCGTTCTCTGTTGCCGCACTGAGTCCCGCAGCGGCAGCCGCCGCGGGCCAATAAAATCCCTCCGCTGAGGGGCGCTCCGGGATTTTCAGCCGCCCTGACCGCCTGGGTTGCGTAAACCGACCCTTGAAAACCCCGGTGAGCGAACGAAGTGAGCGGATAGGGGTTTTCCCCGCCCCGCGCGGGCACGCGCCCAGTCCGGCCACGGACCGGCCACGGACCCGGCCACGGACCGGGCTTACTTTTTGATGTAGGCCAGGCCCACGGCGCCGGGGCCGGTGTGGGTGCCCACAATGCTGCCGATGTCCTGAATGTGGACTTCCCGCTTCTTTAATAGGTCGCTCATGTACGCCTCGAAGGCCTTGCGGTTCTCCGGCACGTTGGCGTGGCCCACGGTGACGCAGTAATCGCTGGAGATGGGCTCTTCCTCCACCAGCTTGCGGATGGCGGCAAAGGCGGCCTTCCGGCCCCGGGCTTTGCCCACCACTTCCACCAGGCCGTCTTTTAAGGTGATGATGGGGCAGATGCCCAGGATGCTGGCCACCAGGGCGCTGCTGGCGGAGAGCCGCCCGCCCATCTTTAAGTACTTCAGGTCTTCGATGAGGGCCCACAGGCGAACCCGGGGCACCAGCTGCCCGATCTCCTCCACGATCTGGGGGGCGGAAAGGCCCCGGTCCCGCATCTTCACCGCTTCCTCCACCAGCAGGCCCAGGGCGAAGGTGACGTTCAGGGTGTCGGGCAGGTAGATGTTGGTGGCCCCCAGCATGCCCTTGGCCACCGTGGCGGACTGGAGGGTCCCGCTCATTTGGGAGGAGATGAACAGGCACACCACCTGGTCCCCCGCCTCCATGTACTCTTTGAATTTCTTCTCGAAAAAGGCCGGGGTGATCTGGGCGGTGTGGGGGAGCTCTTTCGCTTGGGCCAGTTTCTCATAGAAGTCCTCCGTGGTCAGGTCCACGTTGGCCCGGTAGCTCTCCTCCCCAAAGTTTACGGTGATGGGGAGCATCTCCACGCCCAGTTCGGCGCAGCGCTCCAGGCTCAAGTCACACGAGCTGTCTGTTACGATTTTTACCATATCACTACCGCCTTTCGGATAGCCAGGCTGCGCCGGGAGGCAATTCGCGCTCAGGTCAGAGCGGAAGCCGCCAGCGTGTTGGCCCGCGCCGCCACGGCGTCTTGTTCGCCGCCCGGCTGGTCAGGCCGCCCCTGGGGGCAATGCCCGCTTTTGCCCGGGCGGGCTGGCAGTCTCCGGCTTTCGCCTGGCTCTTTTTTGTCATTCCAACGCACTCCATGATACACGAAAACGGCCTGCAGGTCAATCACAATCACACAGGCGGGGGAGGGGACTGCGGCCCGTGGGAAAAAGAGTGGATATTTTCCCTAGAAATGATTGACTCTCCCTGCCTGTTTGGTATAATAGAGCCAAAGGACGAAAGCGTTTCAATTGTGCTTTTACAAGAACAGAAAAAGGAGAGGAGAGAGATGAAAAAGAAGCTTCTGGCTTTAATGTTGGCGGCGTGCCTGCTGCTTGGGTGCTTTGGCTGCCAAAGCGAGCAGGATGAGATTTACAGCCAGGCCATGGGGGAGGCGAGCGGGGCTTCCGGGGAGGAGGCGGAGGCCGGCGGGGAGAGCAGCGGTGCGGCCCCCCAGGAGAGCGCCGCCCCCACGGAGCCGCCCTTTGAGGTGGACACCTCCCTTTCCGGGGAGCTGACGGTGCTGGACTGCTTCCGCAACTCCAACCCCGGGGCCCTCACCGCCCTGGAGTGCCTGGCCCAGGAGTTCATGGAGCGTCACCCCAACGTGACGGTGACGGTGGAGTACTTCGCCGAAAACTACGGCGTAGAGGAGATGGAGGAGATCAAGGAGCGGTACAGCAGCCAGGTCCGGGCAGAGCTGGTCTCTGGCGAGGCGGACTACGTCCTGTTCGCCCCCCAGCAGGGGCTGAACCTGACCCAGCTCTCGGAGAGTGGGGTGCTGCTGGACCTGCGGGAGTACTGGGACAACGACCCGGACATCGCCCCGGAAGAGTACTTTACCACGGTGCTGGACGCGGTGTCCGTGGATGGGAAGCTCACCGCCCTCCCCCTGTCCTTCGCCCTGAACGGGGTGTTCCTGAACCGGGCGGTGCTGGAGGAGCTGGGGGTGGACCCGGAAGGGATCAGCTCCGTCACCTGCCAGCAGCTGCTGGACTGGCAGGAGCAGGCGGGGGACCCGGACCTGCAGGTGACCTTCGGCGGCTGGACCCAGGAGGAGTTCTTCGGGGTGGAGGCTCCCGCCTACCTGGATCTGGAGAACAAGACCGCCAGCTTTGACTCCCCAGAGTTTGTGGAGTTCCTCACCCGCACCGGCAGCTTGGAAGAGGCGGACACAGGGCTGGACCTGACCTCCCGGTCCATGTGGCAGTCGGAGGACTTGGTAAACGCCCTGCTCACCTGTCAGGCCACCGGGGAGGACTTCCCGGTGCAGAACCTGCCCTACGCCGACCTCTACCTGGAGAGCGGGCACCCTGGGGTGGCCTGCCTGTCGGGGATCTTCCCGGCCTCTATGGCCTATTACAGCGAGCCGCTGGAATACTTGGCCGGGCCCTATCCCTTTGTGGACAGCCAGGGGCGGCTGGCGGTCACCTCCAAGGAGGACCTGGCCGTGCCTTCCAGCATCGCCGACCCGGACCTGGCCTGGGAGTTTGTAAAGTACTGCGTGGGGGAGCGGGATTCCATGAAGCTCTCCAACCAGGAGATGTACACCACCAACTTCCCCCTGAACAAGGGGAACTTCCAGAACCTGCTGGAGGTGTACAAGGAGGGCGGCGGCTACCAGTACGAGTACGGCAGCCTGCTGGGCTTTGACCCGGGCCAGCTGGACAGCGCCGCGGCCCTGGAGAAGCTGGAAGAGTTTCTGGCCTTGCCCCTGCTCAACGGGAAACTGTACAGCCTGGACGCCGGGGAGTATCTGGAGGAGTTCTATCAGAAGGGCCTGACCACCCCGGAGGAGTGCGCGGAGAAGATACAGGGCCGGGCGGAGATCTGGCTCAACGAGTGAAGGAGGCGGGAAAGATGACAGAACGAGGCGTAAAGCTGCGGAGGATCGTGGTGCTGTGCGTGGGAGCGGTGTTTCTGCTGGTGCTCATCGGGGCCACCATCTACTGTCAGACCGGGTATGTGAGCAAGCTGCCGGTGGTGCAGCTAGGCCGTCCGGAGAAGGGGTGCCTGCCGTTGGACGCGGTACTGGACACGGGGGAGGAGGTCTACTTCCACTACGTGCAGCAGGAGGAGGGCCCCTGGGGGCGGCGGTACATCCTGCGGCGGTCCCAGGCCTACAACTACATGGACATGGAGGACGGCACCATGCTGGTCTACGAGGCCGCCACCTTGGAGGAACCCATCGTCCTCTCAGCTTCTGTGCCTCTGGAAGTCCTGTACGACGGCATGGAGGTGCGGCTGGGCTAGCGGACAAAAAGCAACTCCCCTCTGGGCGGATGACCCGCCAGGGGGGAGTTTTTTTCTCAGGGCAGCAGCACGTCCACCTGCTCAATGCCGTAGCGCTGGAACAGGGCCAGGGCTTCTGGGGTGATGCGCTCCCCGGAGACGGCGATGGGCACGGCAGGGGGGCAGCCCACGGTGGGCAAGCCGCACACCCGCCCCAGGGAGCGGGAAGCCGGCACGGTCTCCCGGGGGGAGAAGGCGGCCTGGCGGATGGAGCAGACCTGTTCCCCCTGGGCCAGGGGCAGGGGAGCGGGCCGCTTTGCGGGGCCTGGGGCCTGTCCCAGGGCGGCGGCCGCCCGGTCCAAGTCCTGCTGGGTGTTCTCCGGGGTGGCCATGAGCACCAGGAAGTCCCCGTCGGCGTACTCGCACTCCACCCTGCCCTGGCGCAGCCTCTGGGCCAGGTCTTTTCCGGTCAGGCCCTGGGGGGCGGCGATGGTCACCCGCAGGGGGTCGCTGGGCTCCGGCTGCCAGCCCGCGGCCCGCAGCTTTTCCCGGAAGGATGCCAGCTGTTCCACGGTCTCCGCCAGCCGCTGGGGGTAGCCCTCCGCCAGGTAGCGGTTGCACAGGTCCAGGGAGGCCAGGGTGAGGTAGGAGGGGCTGGTGGAGCCGAACAGGGCCAGGGCGTCCTTGGCCAGGGCCGCCACCTTCGGCGGGGCGCTTTTGGCGATGTGCAGGTACGCCCCTCCGGTGAGCACTGGCAGGGTCTTGTGGGCGGAGTCGCAGCACAGGTCGGCCCCCAGGTCCAAGGGGTGGAGGGAGGGGGTGAGAAACCGCAGGTAGGCCCCGTGGGCGTTGTCCACCAGGAGCAGCACTCCCCGGCGGCGGCAGACCTCCCCCAGGGCGGGGAGTTGTGCCATGGCCCCCAGGTAGTCGGGGCTGGTGAGGTACACCGCCGCGGGAGGCTCCGGCAGGAGGGAGAGGGTTTCCTCCAGCTGGGCGGGGGAGACAGGGCAGCCGCACAGGGAGCGGCTCTCCTCCGGCCACAGCCAGGTCACCTCCAGGTCCAGCAGGGCGGCGGCGGAGACAAAGGCGCTGTGGACGTTGCGGGCGGCCACCACCCGGCGGGAGCCGGTCCCGCAGACGGCCAGGTACAGCATGGCCCGCAGGCACTGGCTGGAGCCCTCGGTGGAGTAGCAGGTCCGCTGGGAGCCGAACAGGGCGGCGGCGTTTGCCTCGCTCTCTCGCAGAATGCCCTGGGCCTGGTACAGGGCGTCCGCCCCGGGGATCTCCGTCAGGTCCCAGGGCTCGCAGCCCAGAAAGGGCCTGCCCTTGTGGCCGGGCATGTGCAGCCGGGCTGTGTCCCCCTCCCCGTAGTGCCGGACGAAATCCGCCACGGGGGTGTTCATTCCCCAGCCTCCTGGGCGGCTTTCATCATGATGGCGCACTCGATGCGCTTGCGGAACAGCTCACAGCCTGCCTGGTAGATCCCCCGGATGGAGCCGGTGGCGTGGTAGGCGTTGGCGGCGCAGCCCCCGGAGCAGTAGAGCTTGGCCCAGCAGTCTTTGCAGTCCGGGCGGGCGTAGGCGTTGCAGGCGCGGAACTCCTCCCGCAGGGCGGTGTTGGTCACGCCGTGCCACACGTCGCCCAGCTTGTACTGTTCCTCCCCCACGAACTGGTGGCAGGGGTACAGGTCCCCCCAGGGGGTGACGGCCATGTACTCCGTGCCGGAGCCGCAGCCGGAGACACGCTTGTACACGCAGGGGCCGCCGGTGAGGTCCAGCATGTAGTGGTAGAAGGTGATGGGCTTCCCCTCCTTCTCCCGGCGGAGCATGTCCTTGGCCAGGATCTCGTACTGCTCTTTGACGACCTCCAGGTCCTCCGGGGTCAGGGCGGCGGGGTCGTCGGGGGCGCAGACCACCGGCTCCATGCTCAGCTCCGTAAAGCCCAGGTCGTCTGCCATGTGGAACAAGTCTTTGGTGAAGTCCGGGTTCGCGTGGGTGAAGGTCCCCCGCATGTAGTAGTTCTTCCCGCCCCGGGCGGCCACCAGCTTCTGGAACTTGGGCACGATCCTGTCGTAGCTGCCGTTACCCGCGTAGTCCACCCGGGTGCGGTCGTTGATCTCCTTGCGGCCGTCTAAGGACAGGACCACGTTGCTCATCTCCCGGTTGGCGAAGTCGATGACGTCGTCGTCGATGAGTATGCCGTTGGTGGTCAGGGTGAAGCGGAAGTTCTTCCCCCGCTCCTTCTCCACGCTGCGGGCGTACTCCACCAGGCGCTTGACCACGTCCCAGTTCATCAGGGGCTCCCCGCCGAAGAAGTCCACCTCCAGGTTCCGCCGGGTGCCGGAGTGGTCCATGAGGAAGTCTAAGGCTTGCTTCCCCACCTCAAAGCTCATCAGGGCCCGGTCCCCGTGGTACTTGCCCTGGCTTGCGAAGCAGTAGTCGCAGTTCAGATTGCAGGTGTGGGCTACGTGGAGGCACAGCGCCTTCACCACGTCCCCGGAACGCTCTTTGAAAGTCCCGGCGATGTCCGAGAACACGTCGGGGGAGAAGAGCTTGCCGGCGTCTTTCAGGGCCTGCACGTCATCGATGCAGGTTTGCAGGTCCTCTTTTGTCACGTCCGGCCGGGAGGCGTACTTCTCCAGCAGGGCGGAGACGATCTCCTGGGGGGTGTGGCTCTCGAACAGGGCGATGACGTCGTAGGCCACCTCGTCCACCACGTGGATGCTGCCGGAACAGCTGTCCAGCACGATGTTATAGCCGTTTAACTGATATTGGTGTACCATTCAGGTCCTCCTGACATGAAAAACGCCGCCCCGAAGGCGGCGCCTTTTTTATTTTCCTGCGTTCTCGCACTTCTGGTTGGCCACGCCGCAGCTGGTCTTGCAAGCGGACTGGCAGGAAGTCTGGCACTCGCCGCAGCCGCCGTTCTTGGCGCTCTCGCACATGTCGCGGGTTTGCAGAGTCTTGATTCGTTCCATGACACACGTCTCCTTTATGAAAGCTATACTAAGGTACAAGAAATCGTACCATATCTGGGACAGAAAGTCAAGGGGCCGGGGATTTCCCGGGAAAAGCAGGGGAGGGGACAATTTTCCCAGCAGTTGTTGACTTCCCCCCCTGGTTTAGTATAATTGTGCTAAAGCGAGAAAGTCCGTTTATTCCAATTCGAAAAAAACAGAACAGGAGGGCGAAAGGATGAAAAAACGGGTGTTGGCTTTGGCCCTGGCGGGCTGCCTGCTCTTTGGCGGCGTTGGCTGCCAGGGGGAGCAGGAGAAGATCTACAGCCAGGCCATGGGAGAGAGCAGCGCCTCTCAAGAGGAGGCACAGGAGAGCGGGGAGGAGCTGTCCGGGGAGCTGACCATCCTCTCTGTGTACGATTTCGGCCTGGACCTGACCGCGAAGCAGTTTGAGAAGCTCCACCCCGGGGTGAAGATCAACGTGGAAGTGGGCGTCGAATCCGTCGGGGATTACGGCAAGGCCGAGCCCTGGGACCAGTTTATGGAGGAACTGGCCACCCGGCTGATGAGCGGCGACGGGCCTGACATCCTGCTGGACCCCGGGGTGTTCACCCCCAAGCAGTACCACCAGTCCGGGGTGGCCTACAACCTGCTGGAGTGGATGGACAGCGACCCGGAGTTTCACCGGGAGGATTACTTTGAGAACGTTTTGGAGGCCTACGAAGTGGAGGGGGCCCAGTACGCCTTGCCCACAAGCGTCGGGCTGACGCCTCTGTACCTGAACAAGACCCTGTGCGACGCCGCCGGGGTGTCCTTCTCCCCCTGGGAGATTGTGGACTACACCGAGCTTTTGGACATCTGGCGGGAGGCAGACAGCCAGAGCCTGCTGGACCCAGCCTTTACCCTGGAGTATGAGGACCAAAGGGGACCGTTCGAGCTGTTCTACAGCCAGGAGATGCCCACCTTTATCGACGGGAAGGCCGGCACCTGTTCCTTCGACTCCCCGGAGTTTATACAGTATCTGGAGGACACCAAGTCCATCCCCTCCAACCGCACCATGGCCGACGGCGCCCTGGTCCTGGGAGGCCCGGACCTGGTGGAGGCCTTCGGGAACGCCAACCAGGGAAAAAACACCTCCCTGCTCCTGCTGGTCCCGGCGGACCTGGGGAGCCTGACCACCGTGATGGACGTGCCGGAAAACGTGGTGGGGCCGCTGGTCCTGGGCAGCAGCGGCGGCGGTGTGTTCTGTTCCAGCTCTTGCCTGGTGGTGCCCACCAGCTGCGCCGACCCGGACCTGGCCTGGGAATACCTGAAATTCTGTGTGGCCCCGGTGGAGGAGGCGTCGTATTACTCGATCTACCAGCCCGAGGGCAGCGTGGACATCGCCTACGGCTCTTTCCCCTTGGCGAAACAGAACCTGGCGGCCTATGGGGAGGTGTACGCCAAGGCCGCCGTCTACCAAAAGACCCACAAAAACATTAAGG
This sequence comes from Candidatus Acutalibacter pullistercoris, assembly GCA_019115285.1. Taxonomy (GTDB): domain Bacteria; phylum Bacillota; class Clostridia; order Oscillospirales; family Acutalibacteraceae; genus Acutalibacter; species Acutalibacter pullistercoris. The sequence continues at coordinate 2,649 of DXDU01000007.1, read as the reverse complement.
GCTTTGACCCCACCACCATGGACTCCGCCGTGCCGGAGGGCCTCTTTTCTCAGCTGGAACAGGTCTTTTCCAGCTACACCCTGGGGGACACCCTGGGCCGGGTGGGGGACATCCTCCTCCCCGTCATGCAGCAGTACTACGACACGGACACCCTCTCCGCCCAGGAGTGCGCAGAAGAACTCCAGGGGAAAGTGGAGATCTGGCTGAGCGAATAACAACACCATCTGCCCCGAGGACCTGGGTCCCCGGGGCATTTTCTCGTCTTCATATCCTTCTCGGGCGTGGTTACAATAGAGGGGAGAACGCTGGAAAAGGAGGAGACGAGATGAGGCAGATCACGGAGGAGCAGATGGAGGCGTTTCGGGCAAGGCTGCGGGCCACGGACCACGCGCCCGGGACGGTGGCCAACTACTGCAGGCATCTGGCCTGCTTTGCCCAGTGGCTGGGGGGGCGGGAAGCGGCCCCCGGGGCCGCCGCGGCCTGGCGGTCCCACCTGCTGGAGCGGGGCTACACGCCAGGGACGATCAACACCATGCTGGTGTCGCTGAACCGGTTCTTTGGCTTTCTCGGTTGGAACGACTGCCAGGTGAAGACTTTGAGAATCCAGCGGCGGCTGTTTCGGGAGGACTGCAAGGAGCTGACCCGGGAGGAGTACCAACGCCTGATCAAAGCGGCTCAGGCCACGGGCAGGGAACGGCTCATGCTCTTGATGGAGACCATCTGCTCCACGGGCATCCGGGTCAGCGAGGTGAAGTATATCACCGTGGAAGCGCTCAAGCTGGGGAAGGCGGAGATTTCCCTGAAGGGGAAGATAAGGACGATCCTGCTCCCCAACAAGCTGTGCCGGAAGCTCTTAAAGTACGCCAAAAAGCAAAGAACCGCCTCCGGCGAGGTGTTCCTCACCAGAAACGGTACGGGACTGTCCAGAAAACAGATCTGGGCGGAGATGAAGTCTGTCTGTGAAAAGGCCAGGGTGGCGGCCAGCAAGGTCTTCCCCCACAACCTGCGGCACCTGTTTGCCAGGACCTTCTACAAGGTCTGCCGGGACGTGGCCCGGCTGGCGGACGTGCTGGGGCACAGCTCTATCGAGACCACCAGGATCTACCTGATCTCTACGGGGGTGGAGCACCAGTGGCAGCTGGAGCAGATGCGCCTGGTCAGTTAGACAATATCGACAAATTGTCTACTGACGGCGGCCCTCCACAGAGTGGTACATACTATCTGTTTCAGATTCTATCACGCTTCCCGCGAAATTACAAGGGCGAACCGGAAGATTGAACATAAAAAACCAAGCCGATGACATGAAACTTTTCTCATCGGCCCTGGCCTTTGCGTCCCTTTCACCGCTGAACAGCAGTCAGCGGTGTTTTTTGTTGCCCAGAAAGAATCAAAATCCGCCCGGCGGCTTTGTTAAGGTGAGAAGCGCCCTGTTCCAGTGGACAATTTGTCGATATGGTCCCACGGAGGGGGCGAGGAGGTGTTGCTCACGGGCGAGGAAAAGAGAGGAAGGCGAGAGACCGTCACCTGGGAACAGATCGAGGCATATCTGGCCCAGCTGGGAGAAAAGGGCTGCTCCGCCCAGACGCTGAGCTCTTACCGGTGGGATCTGCGCTCCTTTTGGGAGAGCCTGCCCCCGGGAGAGCTGGACCGGTTCACCGTGCTGCGGTGGCAGGAGCAAATGCGGGAGAAAGGCTACCGGCTGAGCACCATCAAGCACCGGGTGTCTTCGGCCAACAGGCTGCTGGCCCATTTGGGCCTGTGGGAGTTCCAGAGCGAGCCGCCGGCCCAATCGCAGACAGAACGGCAGCCCCTGCTGACCAGGCGGGAGTACCTGCAGCTGCTGCGGGCGGCCCGGTCCCAGGGGAAGACCAGGACGTACCTGCTCATCAAGGTGTTCGCCTGCACGGGGATGCCCATCAACAACCTGGAGCAGCTGACGGTGGAGTCCCTGGACGACCCGGAGCTGCCAGAGTCCCTGGCGAAGGAGCTGCGGGAGTTCGCCGGGGAGCAGGGCCTTACCGCGGGGCCGGTGTTTCTATCTCGATCAGGCCAGGGCATCAGCCGGGCCAACGTCACCGCGTCCATCCAGCGGCTGGCGGGCGCGGCGGGGCTGCCGGCGGAAAAGTGCAACCCCAGGTGTCTGCAGCGGCTCTATCACACCACAATGGAAGAAATTCAGCAAAACGTTTCCACCCTGGTCCGCCAGGCCTACCACAACCTGCTGGAGCAGGAACAGCTGGCGGTGGGGTTGGAAGAAACTATGAAATGAGGTGTAATTGTGAGAAAAATAAACAAATGGCTGGCCATCCTGCTGGCCGTGCTGCTGGTGGCAGGCTGCCTGCCCCTGAGCGCGCTGGCTGCGCCGTCTGAGGGGGTTGATATGTATTCAAATCACTATGTGATTATGGACGGCGAAATCTCAAAGAATCAACTTGATAAAACAGCTCTCGATAAGTTCACTCCGGCCGATCAGGCTGTGATAGGAAACACGAGCAATGAAACCCTAGACTTGTGGGTCTCTTCTGACGACATGAGCGGGGATGATTATCAAATTCCTTATGTTAAAGACGGCTTCGGCAATACATGGTACCTGCAGCAGATTGTTCTGTACAATTTTATCAATGACCGTGATGAAAGTCAGACCCTTAT
>DXDU01000049.1 GCA_019115285.1 Candidatus Acutalibacter pullistercoris | reverse complement strand
GCCTCCCCCCTTGGGGGAGGCGGCCCAGGCCCCAGCGGGGGGCCTGGGCCCGGGGCGGGCCCGGCCTCCCCCTCGCTGCCCCTTCCCCGGGGCGGCGGGACCCTCAGTCAGAAACCAGCCCCTCGGGGCAGAATGGGAAGTGACCCTTATGCGTGTGATCCACCTCATCGGCGGCGGCGATACCGGCGGCGCCAAGACCCACGTGCTCAACCTCCTCAAGGAGCTCAACCACCATATCGACGCCCAGCTCTTCTGCTTCCGCAAGGGGGACTTCTCCGAGGACGCGGAGAAAATGGGCATCCCCATCCACGTCATCGACTCGGGCAACCCCCTGGTGGGCTACCAGGAGCTGAAAAAGCTGCTGGCCGGGCAGAAGGTGGACATCATCCACTGCCACGGCGCCCGGGGCAACCTGATGGGCAACCTGATCAAGAAATACTGCAAGGCCCCGGTGGTCACCACCGTCCACAGCGACTACCGCCTGGACTACCTGGGCCGGCCGGTGGCCCGGCTTTCCTACGGGAACATCAACATGGTGGCCCTGCGCCGGGTGAACTTCTACATCGGCGTGGCAGACCCCATGACCGACATCCTCATCCAGCGGGGCTTCCCCGCCGACCGGATCTACACCGTCTACAACGGCATCGACTTCAAGACCCCCATCCGCCCCCTGCCCAAGGAGGAGTTCCTGAAAAGTGTGGGCATGGAGTGGCAGGAGGGGGACGTGATCGCCGGCATCGTGGCCCGGCTCTCCCCTGTCAAGGACATCCCCACCCTGCTGAAGGCCATGAAGACCGCCTGCAAAGAGGAGCCCCATCTCAAACTCCTCATCGCCGGGGACGGGGAGGACCGGGAGAAGCTGAAAGCCATGACCCGGGACCTGGGCCTGGATGGGCAGGTCCACTTCGCCGGGTGGGTCAGCGATATGAACTCCTTCTACAACGCCATCGACATCAACCTGCTCACCTCCATCTCCGAGGGCTTCCCCTACGTCATCCCGGAGGGGGGCCGCATGCGCCTGCCCACCATCTCCTCCAACGTGGGCGGCATCCCCTCCCTGGTGGAGGACGAGAAAAACGGCCTGCTCTTCTCCCCGGGAGACGTGGACACCCTGGCCAAAGACCTGCTCCGCCTGGCCCGGGACCCGGCCCTGCGCAAGACCCTGGGGGACGCCCTGTATGAGAAAGCCGCGGACATGTGCTCCATCGACCACATGGTGGAGCTGCACCTGGGCATCTACGACAGCATCCTCAAGCGCAGCGCCCGGCAGCAGGCCAACAAGGCCGCCCACCGCCGGGACGGTACCATCATCTGCGGGGCCTACGGCCACGGCAACGCCGGGGACGACGCCATTTTGAAATCCATCATCCAGTCCGTCCGGGAGCTGGACCAGTACATGCCCATCACCATCCTGGCCAAAAACACCCAGAGCATCAAAAAGCGGTACCGGGTCCACTCCATCTACACCTTCCACCTGCCCAAAATGATCGCCGCCATGCGCCGCTCCGCCCTGTACATCAACGGGGGCGGCACCCTGATCCAGAACGCCACCAGCCGCCGGAGCCTGTGGTACTACCTGTTCACCCTGCGGCTGGCCAAGTTCCTGGGGAACAAGGTGGACATGTACGGCTGCGGCATCGGACCGGTCACCGGCAAGCGCAACGTGCGCCTGGTGAAGAAGGTCCTGGACCGGTCCGTGGACGTGATCACCCTGCGGGAGACAGACTCCATGGCGGAGCTGCGGCAGTTCGGCGTCAAGCGCCCGGAGATCGTCCTCAGCTCCGACCCGGCCCTGGTGCTCTCCCCCGCCCCGGAGGAGGACACCCGGCTGTACCTGGAAAAGCACGGGCTGGACCCCCAGGGCAAGTACCTGTGCTTTATGCTGCGCACCTGGTACGGCTTCTCCCAGAAGACCCAGGACCTGGCTGCCTGCGCGGAGTACGCCTACCGCACCTACGGCCTGACCCCCGTGTTCCTCTCCCTGAACGTGATCTACGACACGGCGGCGGCCCAGCAGGTGGCGGCGCACCTCCGCTGCCCCTACCACATTTTAGACGACGCCGCCGAGCCGGAGATGCTCATCTCCCTGCTCTCCCACATGAGCGTGGTGGTGTCCATGCGCCTCCACGGCCTGATCTTCTCCTCTCTGTCCGGCGTGCCCCTGGTGGGGGTCTCCTACGATCCCAAGATCGGCTCCTTCCTGAAATACCTGGGAGAGGGCAGCTGCATCGATCTGAAAGACGTGACCCGGGAGAATCTCACCGCTGCCGTGAACCAGGCCGCGGCCTCCCTCCCCCGCCGGGAGGAGCTCAAAGAAAAAGCCATGGCCCTCAAAGCCGTGGAGCGCCGGAACATCCAGGCGGTGGAGAAGCTGCTGCAAAAGAAATAAGGGCAGCAGCAGCCAAGTCCCCTGGCGGAAACCCCACCCCGCGGCGGGGGCGCCCTCTCCCGCCCTCGCTGCGCGAGGGCTGCCCCCCTGCGGGGGGGCGTCCGCCGGCCCGCCCCAGGCGGGCCGCCGGACGAGAGGGCGCCCCATCAGCCAAACCGCCTCCCGGCCAACATACAAAACCCACTATGACGTTTCCTGAACGGAACGCTGCCATAGTGGGTTTTCGTTTGCTCCATCAAAAGCTTCCGGCTGTGAAGCCTCCCTTTTTCGTGAGGCCCTCGCCTTATGATCGGGCCAACAGTTTGTCCAGTTCGTTTCGCAGCGCATGTTTCATTGCAGCGAGCTCCGTTTCCGACGGCCTTGTTTCCGGCGCGTTCATTTTCTCTATGGGATACCACCACACGGGCCCTCCTTTTTGACCGCACTCATAGCCCGCCAGATCCCCTTCCCGTCTGGGAAAGAGATGCCAGTGAAGGTGGGAGTCCCCGTTTCCCAGAAGTTCGCAGTTCATTTTATCCGCGCCAAAGGCCGTAAAGACAGCCTCCGTCACAAGGGACATCTCTTCCAGAAATGCAAGCTTATACTCTGGACTCAGATGGAACAGCTCCGTCTCATGCCGCTTGCACAAGAACAACGTGTAACCCTTGAAATGCTGATGATCCCCTATGACCACATAACCAGTCTCAAGCTCTTTGACAAAATAAGGGTTTTCCCCTCTTTGAATCATCGCAATCCTGTCGCAAATGAGACACACCGGTAAAAGCCTCCCTTTCGCCTGACTTTTTTACAGCGCCTGGTAAAAGCCGGTCTTCACGTCCGAGCGGTACCCGGCCTTGCGGTAAAAGGCCAGGGTGCTCTCCCGCTTGCTCCCGGTGAGGAGCATGATCTTGTAGCAGCCCGCCTCCCGGGCCAGGTCCCTGGCAACGTTAAGGCAGGCGGTGGCAAAGCCCCGGTTCCGGCAGTCCGGCCGGGTCACCACGTTTTCCACCAGGGCGTAGGGCCGGCCCCCGTGGGTCAGGTTGGGCACGATCACCACCGTGCAGGAGGACACCAGCTCTCCCCCTTCCTCCCCCACGACGATCCGGTACCCCGGGGTCTTCCAGATCTCCTCCCACACCTGAAGGGCCTGGGGCCCCTCCTCCAGCCACCCGTCCGGGTGGAGGTAACGGTACAGTTTCAAAAGCCCGAGAAGGTCTTCCCGCCGGGCGAGCCTTGTCTCCATGGCAGTGCCTCACTTTCTGTTTTTCGCCACGATCAGGAACCGGTGCTCCGTGTTGGGCACAAAGCCCAGGGTCTCCATTTGCTCCTCCAGGGTGAACAGAGCCTGCTCGCACCGGTCCACGGAGAAGCCTGGGCACTCCCAGGGGGCCACGCTGAGCAAGAACACCACCGCCCCCACGTCCAGGTAGCGGCTCTCCACATAGGCCTGGTTGCTCTGCAGCACCCGGAACCCCGCCTGCCGGAATTTGGGCAGCTCGTTTTCCAGGTTGAAGCCCACAAAGCTCCCGGCAGCCCCGGGGAGCACCCGGCGGATGAGGGGCAGGTCGTTCTCCCCGCCCACCTGCTGGGTGACGAAGTACCCGTCTTTCTTCAGCACCCGGCGGACCTCCCCTAGGTCGTAGCTCTCGTGGCGGGAGAGCACCAGGTCGAAGCTGTCGTCGGGAAAGGGCAGGGGCAGGCCCTCCTCGCTGTCGTACTTTTTCACGGTGACCCCCAAGGGGGCCAGGCGGGAGAGGCACAGCTGGTAGTTGGGCTCCCACCCCTCGGTGACGCTGGTGAGGGAGAAGGGGTGGCCCAGCTCCATCAGCAGCTCTCCCCCGCCGGTGCCCAAGTCCAACAGGCGCACCCCGGGCTTTAAAAAGTCCCGGACCTTCTCTCTATAGTCCCAGGGCAATGGCTCTGTGACCACCCGGCCCTCCAGGTGGGAAAAGTCCCACCCGGTCATGCCCCGGGCCGCCTCTTCTCTCCACTGGGCCAGCAGCGCTTCCCGGTTCATGTGTTCTTGTCCACCTGGTGGAAGGTCTTCAGGTTCCCCGTCTTCTGGTGGCGGCGGGCCAGCTCTTCCTCCACCGCCTCCAAGGGGATGCCCTCGTTGACCATGAGCACCGTCAGGTGGTACAGCAGGTCGGAGAGCTCTCCCACCGTGTCCTCCTGCTTGCCGTTTTTCGCGGCGATGAGCACCTCGCTGCACTCCTCGCCGCACTTTTTCAAAATCTTATCCAGGCCCTTCTCGAACAGGTAGCAGGTGTAAGAGCCCTCTTGTTTTTCCGCCCGGCGGCTCTCCACCGTGGCGTACAGTTCCCTGAGCATATCCATGTGGCTTCCTCCTTATCCCCGAAGCTTTTTGTAAAAACAGCTGTGGCTGCCGGTGTGGCAGGCCGCCCCCTTCTGCTTGACCCGCAGCAGCAATGTGTCGTCGTCGCAGTCCGCCCAGACGCCGACGATGGTCTGGGTGTGGCCGGAGGTCTCCCCCTTGTTCCACAGGGCCCTGCGGCTGCGGCTGTAGAACCAGGTGGTCCCCGTCTCCAGGGACTTGCGGAAGGACTCCCGGTTCATGTAGGCCAGCATCAGCACTTCCCCGGTGTCGTCGTCCTGGATGATGGCGGGGATCAGGTCGGACTTGCGAAAGTACAGGTCCAGCTCGTCCTCCGAGAGGCCAGCGCCCTTCTCCCCCCCAATACGGCGGCAGGCGGCGATGGCGGCCCGCAGGTCCAGGGCCCCGGTGTACAGGGCCTTCCCGGCGATGGCGCCGTAGAGCCCCAGGTCGTACAGGTTGACGATGTCCAGCAGGCTGGACACCCCGCCGCTGGCCACCACGTGGCAGCTCACCGCCTGGTTGAGCTGGTCCAGCATGGTGAGATTGGGGCCGGCCAGCGTGCCGTCCTGGGAGATGTCGGTGCAGATGAGATATTGCACCCCCAGGGCCTCCATGCGCCGGGCCAGCTCCAGATAGTCCACCTGGCTCTGCTCCAGCCAGCCCTCAGCGGCCACCTTGCCCCCCAGGGCGTCGATGCCCACGGCCACACGCTTGCCATAGCGCTTCACCGCCTCCGCCACAAACTGGGGATCCCGCAGGGCCGCGGAGCCCAGAATCACCCGGGCGGCCCCCAGCTCCAGGTAGCGGTCTACCGTGGCCATGTTCCGGATGCCCCCGCCCACTTCCACCTGCAGGCCGGTGCGCTCCACCACCTGGGCGATAAGTTCCGCGTTTTTCGGGGCGCCCTCTTTGGCGCCGTCCAAGTCCACCACGTGGAGCCACCCGGCCCCCTGTTCCTCAAAGGCACGGGCCGTCTCCACCGGGTCGGCGGCCACCACCTGGGCGGTGTCGTAGTCCCCCCGGAGCAGGCGCACGCATTGCCCCTGGTGCAAATCGATGGCAGGCAGTAAGATCATGTGGTTCTCCTCTCTCTCCGTTTGTGTCTCTTGCCCGGTCCCCAGGCGGCAGCGGGAAACCGGCCGCGGGCCCTCTCAGAGCCCGCCCCCCTGCGGGGGGCGGACCCATGTCCCTCCCCCTCCTTCGGGAGGGGGAGGGACATGCCCCGGCGGCCGCCGGGGCTGAGAGGGCCCGCTCCCCCCCACTCACGAATGACCCCTTATAGGGCGCCCTTGGAACTGAGCAGCAGGTCCCGGTCCTGCTCCAGGGCCACCGCGTCTCCCAAGGCGTGGGCCGCCGCCTTGAACAGAGCCTCGATCATGTGGTGGGAGTTCTTGCCGTACTGGCAGTTCAAATGCAGGGTGATCCCGGCGTTCATGGCGAAGGCACGGAAGAACTCCTCAGTCATGCAGGTGTCGAAGTCCCCCACCCGCTCCTGGGGGAAGGCGGCGTCGAACACCAGGAAGGGCCGGCCGCTGATGTCCGCGGCGGCAAAGGCCAGGGCCTCGTCCATGGGGATGAAGGCGTGGCCGTACCGGCGGATGCCCCGCTTGGTGGGCAGCGCCGCACAGAAGGCCTGCCCCAGCACGATGCCGGTGTCCTCCACCGTGTGGTGGCAGTCCACCTCCCAGTCCCCCACGGTGTTCACGTTCAGGCCGAAGCCCCCGTGGACCGCCAGGGCGGTGAGCATGTGGTCGAAGAACCCCACCCCTGTGGAGATCTTCCGCTCGCCTCCGTCCAGGCACAGCTCTACCGTCACGTCCGTCTCTTTCGTCTGCCGGTGCAGGGAAGCATACCGTTCCATGTTGTCACATCCTCTCCGGCTGGGCAAAGTACCCCGCCATTTCTTCCAGCACGATCTTGTTTTCCTCCGGGGCGCCGCAAGTGATCCGCACCAGGCCCCCGGTGTAGCGGATGGCCACCCCCTGCCGGGCCAGGTATCCGAGAAGCTCCGGCCCGTTCTCCATCTCCAGGGCGGCGAAGTTTGTCTCCCCCGGCAGCAGCCGGAACCGGCCGGGGTATTTCTCCCCCAGCTCCCTGAGCCCGGCGTACAGCTGGTCCCGGGAGCGGAGGATGGTCTCCAGGGCACGATCCAGCTCCCCCTTGCGGCGGAGCACCGCTGTCCCCACCGCCTGGGACAGGCTGTTCACATTGTAGGGGGACTTCACCGCCCGCAGGGCGCCGGCCAATGTCTTCCCGCACACGGCGAAGCCCAGCCGCAGGGCCGCCATGCCAAAGGCCTTGGAGCAGGTCCGCAGCACCAGCAGGTTGGGGTGGTCCTCCACCTCCCCCAGAAGGCTCTGGTCAGAGAAGTCCATGTAGGCCTCGTCCAGCACCACCAGAGTGTCCGGCAGGCTGTCGATGAGCTTTCGCATCACCTCCCTGCCGCACACCAGGGAGGTGGGGTTGCAGGGGTTGCTGAAGATCAGCAGCTTGACCTGTTCCCGCTGGCAGGCGGCCGCCACCGCCTCCACGTCCAAGCGAAGGTCCTTCCCCTTTGGGATGGCCACGTGGCGGGCCTCGTGAAGGTGGCCGTTGAAGGCGTACATGGAGAAGTCCGGCTCTACCGTGGCGAAGGCGTCGCCCTTTTCCAGAAAGGCCTCAAACAGCACGGTGATGAGCTCGTCGGAGCCGTTGCCCGCCACCACCTGCTGGGGCTGCACGCCGTAGCAGGCGGCGAAGGCCTGGCACAGCTCCCGGGCGGCCGGGTCGGGGTAGCGGTTGAAGGCCGTCCGCTCCACCGCTGCCTTGGCCTCTTCCACCAGGGCCTGGGGCAGGGGCAGAAAGCTCTCGTTGGCGTCCAGCCGCACCCGGTAGCTGCCCTGGATGGGGTCGTAGGGCTTTAAGTCTTTGATCTTCTCATTGAGCTGATACATAGGGGGAAGCCTCCTTTCGGGGAACCTGCTGTTCTCTTAAAAACCTGGGTGGGAGCCGCCGCCTCGCCGCCCCCTTCGCCCCGGCCCTGGGGCCGGGGCCCTGGCCCCCGCCGCCGCGGGCGCCAGGCCCTCCCCCGCCCAAGGGGGGCGAGGGAAGGGAAGGGGGCGGCAAGGCTCCTCACTGCTCCAGGCGCACCTTGACGGAGTTGGCGTGGGCGGTGAGCTCCTCTGTCTCCGCCAGCCGGATGATGTCCGCCCCGGCCTTCTCAAGCTCCTCCTTGGGGTAGTAGAGGAAGCTGGACTTCTTGATGAAGTCGTCCACGGACAGAGGGGAGAAAAACCGGGCGGTGCCCCCGGTGGGCAGCACGTGGTTGGGCCCGGCGAAGTAGTCCCCCAAAGGCTCTGGGGAGTAGTGCCCCATAAAGATGGAACCGGCGTTGTCCAGCCTGCCCAGGTAGTCGAAGGGGTTGTTGACGCAGATCTCCAGGTGCTCGGGGGCCAGCTCGTTGGCAAACTCCACCGCCTGGTCCATGGTCTCGCAGACGATGATGCCGCCGTACCGGTCCAGAGAGGCCTCAATGATCTCCCGCCGGGACAAAGTCTCCATCTGCCGGTAAAGCTCCCCCACCGTGGCCTGGGCCAGGGCCTCGCAGGGGGTGATGAGAATGGCGGAGGCCATCTTGTCGTGCTCCGCCTGGCTCATCAGGTCCGCCGCCAGGAACTTGGGGTCGGCGGTCTCGTCCGCCACGATCAGGATCTCGCTGGGCCCGGCAATCATGTCAATGTCCACCACGCCGTACAGCTGCTTCTTCGCCGTTGCCACGAAGATGTTCCCCGGCCCCACAATCTTGTCCACCTTGGGCACGCTCTGGGTGCCGTAGGCCAGGGCCGCCACAGCCTGGGCCCCGCCCATGAGGAACACCCGGTCCACCCCGGCCACCAGGGCCGCGGCGATGATGTTGGGATCGGGCCGGCCGGCCCGGCCAGGGGGGGTGGTCATCACGATCTCCCCCACCTCCGCCACCTGGGCGGGGATCACGTTCATCAATACGGAGGAGGGGTACCCCGCCGTGCCCCCGGGGACGTACACCCCGGCCCGGTGCAGCCCCCGCACCCGCTGGCCTGTGATAATGCCGTTTGCCAGGGGGTCGATGCGGCTCTGCTGCTTCTGCCGCTGGTGGAAGGCCCGGATGTTCTCCGCCGCCTTTTTCAAAGAGGTTAAAAACGCCGGGTCGCAGTCCTTGGCGATCTCCTCCATCTCCTCCCGGGAAAGCTCCAGACGCTCTGGGCACCAGCCGTCGAACTTCTCCGCGTACTCCCGCACCGCCTCATCGCCCCGGGTCCTCACCTGGAGAAGGATCTCCCGGACAGCGTCCTCGATCTCCTGGGAGGTCTCCCCCACCCGGCTTTTCAGGTCCTCCACAAAGGACTGGCAGGTCTGCCAGTCGCCCCGCACTGTCTTGATCATCTGCTCTCCCGTTCCTTTCTTCCGGCGATGGCCGCTTCCAGCTGCCCCGCCAAAGTCTCTATCTCCTCTTTGCGCAGCTTTAAGCTGGCGGCGTTGACAATGAGCCTGGCGGACACGTCCGCCACCCGCTCCACCACCTCCAGGCCGTTCTCCTTTAAGGTGGTGCCGGTCTCCACAATGTCCACAATGCCGTCAGCCAGCCCCAGCAGGGGGGCCAGCTCCACAGAGCCTTCGATCTTGATGATCCCCACGTCCATGTCCCGGCTCTGGAAAAACCGCCGGGCCACCTTGGGGTATTTGGTGGCGATGGTCTTCACCCGGTAGCCGCCGAAGAAGTCCGCCCCCTTGGGGGCCGCCAGGGCGAAGCTGCACCGGCCGAAGCCCAGGTCCAGGATCTCGAAAAACCGGCTGCCGTGCTCCATGATGGTGTCTTTCCCCACCACCCCCAGGTCGCAGACCCCGTGCTCCACATAGGTAATCACGTCGGCGGCCTTGGCCAGCACGGCTTCCAGGGAGCCGTCCCCCACCGGCAGGATCAGCCGCCGGCCCTTGTCCCGCAGGCTGCGGCAGTCCAGGCCGATGTCCTCCAGCAGCTCTACCGTGGCCTTTTCCAGCCTGCCCTTGGTCAGGGCGATGCGCAGGGGCTTCATGGCTGTTCCTCCTCTCTCGTCACAGGGATCTCCCTGGTGGTCTCCCCCACCCAAAGCACTTTGGGGATGCCCCCCTCTCTGGCGTAGGCCAGGGCCTCCTCCAGGGTGGAGCACAAGGCGCTTTCGCACCGGGCGCCGGCCCGGGTCAGGGCGGCCACCTGCTCCAGGGCCTGCACCTCCCGGCCCTCTTCCCCAAAGACCAGCACCTCCGCCCCCTGGGGAGCGGGCGCGCCCTCCCCCAGGAGAGAGGCCACCGCGTCCAGGTCGATGGAGAAGCCCACGGCGGGCATGGGCGCCCCGAACTTCTCACAGAGCTTGTCGTACCGGCCTCCCAGGAGCACCGCGTCCCCCTGGTCCTCCACATAGGCGGAGAACACCATGCCGGTGTAGTAGTCGTTGCGCTGCACCAGGCCTAAGTCCACCATGAGCCTGTCCCCCAGGCCCAGCTGCCCCAGGGCGCTGTACAGGGTCTTTAGGTACTCCAGCATCTGGGCGGCGTCCCCTTCGCACCAGCGCTCCGCCTGGGCCAGCACCTCCTGCCCGCCGAAAAGCCGGGGCAGCCGGCGCATGGCCTCCACCGCCGGGGTGGGCTCCAGGGGGTCCAGCAGCTCGGAGAGGGCCGCGTAGTTCTTCGACTCGATGGTGGCCCGCAGCTGCTCCCGCTCCCCCTGAGACAGGGGCAGCTGGTCGGCCAGGGCCCGGAAGAACCCGGCGTGGCCGATCTCCACCCGGAAATTCTCCACGCAGGTGGACAGCGCCTCCACCCCCGCGGCGATGACCTCCAGATCCGCCCGCAGGCCCTGCGCCCCCATGAGCTCGATGCCCATCTGGGCGCACTCGTCGTTTCTCCCGGACAGGTCCGGGCTGTTGCGGTACACCGTCTGGCCGTAGTAGAAGCGCAGGGGCTTCTGCCGCTGCTGCAGCCGGGAGGCCGCCATCCGGGCGATGGGCAGGGTGGAGTCCGGCCGCAGCACCAGGAGCCTGCCCTGGTTGTCGGTGCACTTGTACATCTCCTGCTGGGGGATGGCCGCCCCCGGGAGGTTGAACACGTCGAAAAACTCCAGCCCGGGGGTGAGCACTTCGTGGTAGCCCCGCAGGGAGAAGACCTGGGAGAGCCTGCGCCGGGCCTCCCGCTGGGCGGCGCACTCCTCAAAGAGGATGTCCCTGGTGCCCTTGGGCGTGAGCTTGCTGTATGTCCCCATAGTTTCGTTCCTTTCTCACAAACAGCGGCGGGGCCGGGCCCCACTGGTCCGCCCCGTCGCTTTAGTACGCTACTATAATAACGTATAAAATCCCCTTTGTCAAGGGAGTCTCTCCCCTTTAGAACAAGGTGGTCTGGCTGCTCTCCGGCAGCTGGGACAATGCCCCCGTCTCCCGCAGGGCGTCGATCACCGCGCTGGAGACCCCGGCCCTGGCCTGCAGGTCGTCTACGGAGATGTACTCGCCCCCGGCCTCCCGGGCCTCCTGCAGGGCGACGGCGGCGGACTCTCCCACCCCGGACAGGGAGGAGAAGGGCAGGCGGATCTGTCCCTCCTCCACCAGGAATTTCCTGGCGTCGGAGCGGTACAGGTCCACGGGCCGCAGGAAGATCCCCCGGGCCAGCATCTCGTTGGCCACCTGGAGGGAGTCGAACACATCGATCTCCTTCTGGCTGGCCTCCCGGTTCTTGATCTTCACATCCAGCTCCTTCATCTTGCGCACCACCGCGTCTTTGCCCTTCACGGCGGTGACGCCGTCGAAGTCGCCGCCCCGCACGGTGAAGTAGGCGGCGTAATACTCCAAAGGCCGGTGGACTTTATACCACCCCAGCCGCAGGGCGGAGATCATGTACGCCGCGGCGTGGGCCTTGGGGAACATGTACTTGATCTTAAAGCAGGAGTCGATGTACCACTGGGGCACGTCGTGCTCCTTCATGGCCTGGATGTGCTCCTGGGTCAAAAGCTTGGTGGCCTTGCCCTTTCGCACAATCTCCATAATCTGGAAGGCCATCTTGGGGGGCAGGCCCTTGTTCATCAAGTAGGTCATAATGGAGTCTCGGGTACCGATGACCTCGGAGATGGTGCAGGTGCCGTTTTTGATGAGCTCCTGGGCGTTGCCCAGCCACACGTCGGTGCCGTGGGACAGGCCGGAGATCTGCAAAAGGTCCGAGAACTTGGTGGGGTGGGATTCCTCCAGCATCCCCCGGACGAAGCTGGTGCCCAGCTCCGGCAAAGTCAGGGTGCCGGTCTTGATGCCGCACAGGTCCTCCTCCGTCACCCCCAGGGCTTTGGGGGAGTTAAACAGGCTCATGACCTCCGGGTCGCTCATGGGCACCTGCATCACAGGCACCCCGGTGTAGTCCTCCAGGTACCGGTAGGTGGTGGGCACGATGTGCCCCAGCTCGTCCAGCTTGCACACGTTGTCGTGGATGGAGTGGAAGTCGAAGTGGGTGGTGATGTTGTCGGACTTCTGGTCGTTGGCGGGGTGCTGCACCGGGCAGAAGTCGTAGACCTCCATGCCCCGGGGGATGACGATCATGCCGCCGGGGTGCTGGCCGGTGGTGCGCTTGATCCCCGTGCAGCCAATGGCCAGCCGCTTCTCCTCCGCCCGGTGGAGGGTGATGCCCTTCTCCTCCGCGTACTTTCTCACAAAGCCGATGGCGGTCTTGTCCGCCACCGTGCCGATGGTGCCGGCCTTGAACACGTTGTCCCGGCCGAAGAGCTCTTCCGTGTACCGGTGCGAGGCGCTCTGCTGCTCGTTGGAGAAGTTTAAGTCGATATCGGGGACCTTGTCGCCGTCGAAGCCCAGGAAGGTCTCGAAGGGGATGGTGTGGCCGTCCCGGTCCATGGGGGTGCCGCAGTCCGGGCAGTCCTTGGGGGGCAGGTCGAAGCCGGAATCGATGGAGCCGTCGGTGAAAAACTCACTGTGCTTGCACTTGGGGCACACGTAGTGGGGGGCCAGGGGGTTCACCTCCGAGATGCCGGACATGCTGGCCACCAGGGAGGAGCCCACCGATCCACGGGAGCCCACCAGGTAGCCGTGGGCCTCCGAATCCGCCACCAGTTTCTGGGCGGTCATGTACAGCACGGAGAAGCCGTGCTTGACGATGGAGTTCAGCTCCTTGTCCAGCCGGGCTTTGACAATCTCGGGCAGGGGGTCGCCGTACTTCTTCTTGGCCCGCTCCCAGGTGATGGACACCAGCTGCTCCTCGGCCCCCTCGATAAAGGGCGGGAAGTTGCCCATGGGCACCGGCCGCACCTGCTCGATCTTGTCGGCGATGAGGTTGGGGTTTTTCACCACCACCTCGAAGGCCTTTTCCTTCCCCAGATAGGAGAACTCCTCCAGCATCTCCGGGGTGGTGCGCATATACAGGGGGGCCTGGTCCTCCGCGTCGGAGAAGCCCTTGCCGGTCATAATCACCTTGCGGAAGTCCGCGTCTTTGGGGTCTTTAAAGTGCACGTCGCAGGTGGCCACCACGGGCTTCCCCAGCTTCTCCCCAATCCGTACGATGGTGCGGTTAAAATCCCGCAGCCCTTCGATGTCCGTCTCCCCGTTGCGCACCATGAACATGTTGTTTCCAATGGGCTGGATCTCCAGGTAGTCGTAGTAGCTGGCGATCTTGCACAGGTTCTCGAAGGAGTCCCCCCGGACCATGGCCCGAAAGAGCTCCCCGGCCTCGCAGGCGCTGCCCACAAGCAGCCCCTCCCGGTACTTGTTGAGCAAGCTCTTGGGGGTGCGGGGGTTGCGGTAGAAGTACTCCAAATGCCCGGAGGAGATGAGCCGGTACAGGTTCTTCAGGCCGGTCTGGTTCTTCACCAGCAGAATCATGTGGTAGGGCCGCAGCTTTTTGGGGTCACCCCCAGCCAAAGCCCCGTTGATCTGGTCCACCCGCTCCACCCCGTGGTCGGTCTTCAGCCGGTCCAGCAGGTTTAAGAAGATCTCCCCCAGCACCGCGGCGTCATCCTCCGCCCGGTGGTGGTGGAAGGGCTTGAGCTTTAAGTAGTTGGCCACAGAGTCCAGGGTGGCCTTTTTCAGGTCCGGCAGCAGGGAGCGGGCCATGGTCACCGTGTCAATGTAAGTGTTGGTAAAAGACTTCCCCTGGCGCTGCAGGGCCGCCCGGACAAAACCCGCGTCGAAGCTGGCGTTGTGAGCCACCAGCACCGCGTCCTCCCCGCAGAACTGGAAGAACTGCTCCAGGGCCTCCGCCTCTTTGGGGGCGCCTTTTACCATCTCGTCGGTGA
Source organism: Candidatus Acutalibacter pullistercoris (assembly GCA_019115285.1). Lineage (GTDB taxonomy): Bacteria > Bacillota > Clostridia > Oscillospirales > Acutalibacteraceae > Acutalibacter > Acutalibacter pullistercoris. The sequence goes on along the minus strand of DXDU01000049.1, from coordinate 16,676 downwards.
TGGAAGTCAGCTCCGTGATCTTCTGGGGGATGGGCCGCTCCGGGTCCACGAAGGTGTCGAACTTGTCGGTGATCTCCCCGCCCCGGATGCGGACGGCGCCGATCTCGGTGATCCGGTCGTTCTGGGGAGAGAGGCCGGTGGTCTCCAGGTCGAAGCAGATAAAGTCTCCCGTCAGGGGATGGCTGCTCTCTCCCGCCACGGCGGGCACCAGGTCGTTGACGAAATAGGCCTCGGTGCCGTAGATCACCTTGAAGTCCGGGTCCTCCTTGCGGATGGCCTGGGCGGCGTTCATGGCCTCGGGGAAGGCCTGGGCCACCCCGTGGTCGGTGATGGCCACCGCTTTCTGGCCCCACTTGTGGGCCTGCTTAATCAGGTCGGCGGCGGGGGTCATGCCGTCCATGTCGGACATGGTGGTGTGCAGGTGGAGCTCCACCCGCTTTTCCAGGGCGTCGTCCACAATCTCCACCAGGTCCACGGTGGCCGCGGACCGCACCCGCATCACGTTCTCCCGGTCGTACTTGTCGTACTCCACCGCGCCCCGCACCAGCACCGCCTGGCCGGCCTTGAGCTTGTCCAGCTCCTTGCAGTCGTGGGAGTCCTGCATGATCTTCAAGGTGATGGAGGCGGTGTAGTCGGTGATGTCGATGAGGTAGATCTTCTTGGACTTGTCCCTGGTCTCCTTACAGTCGATGGAGAAGATCTGCCCCCACACCAGGATGTTCCCCGCCTCCAGGGTGGCCTCCGACAGGGGGACGGGCTTCCCCTTGGGCACCGGCCCCAGCAGGGGCCGGGCGGTCTCCGGCAGGATGGTGGGCAGCAGGTGGGCCTCATCCCGGACGCTGATCTTCCGGCGGCTGGCCTGCTCCTGCATGGCCTCCTCGTACTCCTCCATCTCCCGCAGCACCGCCTCCCGCTGGCGCTTTTCCTGCTGGTGCCTGGCCCGCTGGATGAGGGACCCGTCCTCCGCCGACACCGACAGCTTCCCGGAAAAGGCCACGCCGCAGTCCACCCCAAACCAGGCTTCGATGAGCCGCCGCAGCTTTTCGCTGGTGTTCCTGGCGGCCAGCAGCTCGTAGCCCCCGTGGGCCAGCTGGATGGACAGGATCCCCTCTTCCAGCTGGGCCTGGGCCTGCTCGAAGGTGCCGTTGACCGAGGCGTCAGACTCCTTCAGGGCCAGCACCAGAGAGGGCACACAGGCGGCGGTGAAGCACTCCTGGGGGAAGCGGGGCCGCACCTGCACGTAGGAGAGCCCCAGCGCCGGCCCCTGCAGGACCTGGGAAAAGCGCTGGAGCTCCCCGTATTCCACGAACCGGGGAAACTTTGCGTCGATCTTCACCGTCCGCTGCCGCCGGTCCACGGTAAAGGACAGGAGCTCCCCCTCCAGCAGCGCCGGGGGGAGTTCCTGCCCTGTCAATTCCTTGGAAAAAAAGTTACCCAGAGTGTTCAACGCGACACAAACCCCTTCTCTCTCATAGCTTGTCCACTTCTTCCAGCAGGGCGGCCAGGAGCTGGTCCTCCGGCACTTTCCGCAGGATCTTCCCCTTTTGGAACAGCAGTCCCTCACCCTCGCCTCCGGCGATGCCCAGGTCCGCCTCCCGGGCCTCTCCCGGCCCGTTGACGGCGCAGCCCATCACCGCCACGGTGATGTCCTTCTCGCAGCCCCTGAGGGCCTGCTCCACCTGGTTGGCCAGCCCCACCAGGTCGATGCGGGTGCGGCCGCAGGTGGGGCAGGACACCAGCCTGGGGCCTGTCCCCATGCCCAGGGCCTTTAAAATGTCCTTCCCCGCGGGGATCTCCTCCACCGGGTCGGCGGTGAGAGACACCCGAAGGGTGTCCCCGATGCCCTGCTGCAGCAGGCTCCCAATGCCGATGGCGGACTTGATGAGCCCCATGCGGGCGGTGCCGGCCTCCGTCACCCCCAGGTGCAGGGGGTAGGGGCACCGCTGTGCCATGAGCTGGTAGGCCCGGATGGTGCTGTCCACCGAGGAGGCCTTGAGAGAGACCACAATGTCCGTAAAGTCATATCGTTCCAGAAGGGAAACATGGTAGAGGGCGCTCTCCACCAACGCCTCGGGGGTGGGGCCGCCGAACTTCGCCAGAATGTGCCTCTCCACCGAGCCGGAGTTCACCCCCACCCGGATGGGCACGCCCTTTTCCCGGCAGGCTTTGGCCACGGCCTCCACCTTGCTGTCGTCCCCGATGTTCCCCGGGTTGATGCGCACCTTGTCCACCCCGGCGGCCACGGCCTCCAGGGCCAGCTTGTAGTCGAAGTGGATGTCCGCCACCAGGGGGATGCGCACCGCCTCTTTGATGGCGGGGATCAGGGCCACAGCGGCTAGGTCGGGAATGGCCGCCCGCAGGATCTGGCAGCCGGCCTCCTCCAGGCGCTTGGCCTGGGCCACGCTGCCGGGGATGTCCGTAGAGGGGACGTTGAGCATAGACTGCACCGTCACCGGGGCGCCGCCCCCCACGGGGACGCCCCCCACCATCACTTGCTTAGACTTTCTCCGCTCCATACCCGTTCCTCCTATCCTGTCACCAATCGGGCGATGTCGTTAAAGGCCACCACCACCATCAATCCCAGCAGCAGCACAAACCCCGCGGCGTGGACGTACCCCTCGTACTTCTGGGGCACAGGCCGGCGGGTAATCCCCTCCCACACAAGAAACAGCAGCCTGCCGCCGTCTAACGCGGGCAGGGGCAGCAGGTTGACGATCCCCAGGTTCACGGTAAGCATCACCATGATGGTGAGGATGTTCAGCACCGCCTGGCCGAAGCTCTGGGAAAGCCCGGCGCTGGCCGCCTGGGTGATGGCCTGGGCCGTGCCGATGGGCCCCGCCAGGTCGTTGAGGCCGAACCGGCCGGTGACCATGCCCGAGAGAGTCTCCCACACCATCCGGGCCATAGACAGGGTGTCCGTCACCCCCCGACGCAGCACGGAGAGGACCGTCACCTCTTCCGGCTGCACGTAGAAGTCCAGGGTCACCATCTGGCTGCCGTCCTCCAGGGTCTGGGTGTGCAGGGGGAAGGTGCCCAGATCCACCCGCCGGCCCTGCCGCTCCACCTCCATGGAGACGGCCTCCGGGTCGGCCAGGGCCAGGGCGAAGGTGAGGTCCCGCTCGCTTAAAACGGCGTAGCCGTCGATCTCTTTGATGGTGTCCCCCACCTGAGCCCCCGCCTGCTCCAGGGCGGAACCCTCGGCAAACTGGGAGATGGTGGTGGTGGCGAACACCTCCTGCTGGGACAGGACGATGACCATGAGCACAAAGCCCAGCACCACGTTGAACAGGCCCCCGGCCACCACCACCAGGATCCGCTTCCACACCGGCTTCCCGCTGAAGGAGCCCTGGTTGCCGCTGTCCTCCTCTTCCCCCTCCATGGCGCAGTAGCCCCCAATGGGCAGCAGCCGCAGGGAGTACTGGGTGTCCCTGCGGGCAAAGCCCCACAGCTTGGGGCCCATGCCCAGGGAGAACTCGTTGACCTTGACCCCCATGGCCTTGGCCAGCAGAAAGTGGCCCAGCTCGTGGAAGAAGATCACAAAGCCGAAGAGCAGCACGGCGATCACCGCCAGCGCCGCGGGAACAAGAATGTGCACAGTGTCTCTCCTTTCTGCCTGAGAGGCCGTCTCAAAAGAGGGCCCTGCCTCGGGGCAGGGTCACGCGTTTTCCAAAACGAACTGCCTTGCCTCCCGGTCCGCCTGCAGCACCGCCTCCACCGAGTCCGCCGGGGCGTCGGGCTGGCGGAGCATGGCGGCCTCCACCAGCTGGGGGATCTCCAGAAAGCCGATCTTCTCCTGGAGGAACAAGGCCACCGCCTCCTCGTTGGCGCCGTTGGCGGCGGCGGGGGCCAGGCCGCCCCGCTCCAAAGCCTGCAGACACACCTTCAAGCACCGGAAGGTCTCCAGGTCCGGCTGGGCGAAGGTCAGGCTCCCCAAGGCGGCCAGGTCCAGCTCCCCGCAGGGGGAGGGGTACCGCTTGGGGTAGGTGATGGCGTACTGGATGGGCAGCCGCATGTCCGGGGTGCCCAGCTGGCCGATGACGGAGTGGTCCACGTACTCCACCAGGGAGTGGACGATGCTCTCCCGGTGGACCACCACCTGGATGTCTTGGGGCCCCAGGCCGAAGAGCCAGGCGGCCTCGGTCACCTCCAGCCCCTTGTTCATCAGAGTGGCGGAGTCGATGGTCACTTTGGCCCCCATGTTCCAGTTGGGGTGGCGCAACGCCTGGGCGGGGGTGACCCCCTCCAGCTCTTTTCTGGTCTTGCCGAAGAAGGGCCCGCCCGAGGCGGTGAGCAGCAGGCGCTTCACCGCTTTCTTCTCCGGGCAGCCCTGGAGGCACTGGAAGATGGCGGAGTGCTCGCTGTCCACCGGAAGGATCTCCACCTTATTCTGCCTCGCAGCCTCCATGACGATACTCCCCCCCGCCACCAAGGTCTCCTTGTTGGCCAGGGCCACGGTCTTCCCCGCGGCGATGGCGGAGAGGGTGGGACGCAGGCCCACCATGCCCACCACGGCGTTTAAGGTCATGTCGGCGGAGTCCCAGGCCGCCGCCTGGCACAGCCCCTCCATCCCGGGCAGGATCTCCAAGTCCAGGTCCCGGGTGCGGTCCCGCAGGTCCTTGGCGGCCTTCTCGTCGAACACCGCCGCCGCCTGGGGCCGGAACTCCCGGATCTGCTCCTCCAGCTGTTTTACGCTGGAGCGTGCCGCCAGCACTTGGATAGAAACAGGAAAATCGCCGCCGCGGCACAGGCCGCGGACGACGTCTAAAGTCTGTATGCCAATGGAACCGGTAGAGCCCAGCAGGGCAAGCTTCCGCATAGTGTCACTCCTTTGGAGTATTCATAGGTACGGGCAAAGCCCCCTGTTTAGACCGTCAAGGGCAGGTAGGAGGCCAGCAGGTACAAAAAGGGCGCGGTGAAGATCACGCTGTCGAACCGGTCCAGAATCCCCCCGTGGCCGGGGATGACCTGGCCGAAGTCCTTGATGTGGCAGCCCCGCTTGATCAGGGAGAAGCTCAAGTCCCCCAAAATGGAGACAAAGGTGCCCAAAAAGCCCGCCAGGAACAGCGCCAGGAAATTCACCTGCACCTGCCCGTGGTAGAACCACCGGGACAGCACCAGCCCCCATAGCAGCATCACCGCCACGTTGAGCACCAGCCCCCCCGCGGCGCCCTCCACCGTCTTCTTGGGGCTGATCTCCGGGCAGAGCTTGTGCTTGCCGAAGAAGGTCCCGGCGAAAAAGGCGCCCACGTCCGCCACCCAGGCGGCCAGCACCGCCACCAGCACGTAGAACATCCCGTGGTCCTGGCTCAGCCCCCGGAGGAGCACCAGGCAGTTCAAGGCGCTGGGGATCATCACCACCATGCTGTACAGCACCGCCACCTCCTTGAAGGTGGTCTCCCGGTGGTAGCGGAGCATGGCGGAAAAGAGCACCAGGGTGTACAGGCAGTACACGGCGAACAAGTTTTCCCCGCAGAAGGAGGCAGCCGCCGCCATGGCCAGGGAGGGCAGGAACAGAAACCACTTCCGGTCCAGCCCCAGGGCCTTGGTGAGCTCGAACACCGAAGCGGCGGAGACCAGGGCCACCACCAGGTTCAGCGCCAGGGGGAACGAGCGGTTAAAGAGGATCACCGCCGCCAGAAACAGCACCAGCACCGCGCCGGACACCACACGCTTGATCATGTTGGAAACATCCCTTTCCGGAAGGCCCAGCCTCCCAAAAGATTTTCCCCAGGTTTTACAGGGCCCTCACGGCCCCTTGACGTTTGGGGAGTAAGATGCACACTGGGGGATTACACGCCCCCAAAGCGCCGCTGCCGGGAGGCGTAGATCTCCAGAGCGTGGTCCAGATCCTTTGTGGTAAAGTCCGGCCACAAAATGTCGAAGTAGACGAATTCCGCGTAGGCGCTCTGCCACAGCAGGAAGTTGGAAAGCCGCTCCTCCCCGCTGGGCCGGATGATCAGGTCCGGGTCGGGCTGGCCCCCGGTGTACAGGTACTGGGAGAAGACCTCCTCGGTCACGTCCTCCGGGTCCCTTCTCCCCGCGGCGACGTCCTCCGACAAGCGCCGGGCCGCCCGGACGATCTCCGCCCGGCCGCCGTAGTTCATGGCAAGGTTCAAGACCATGCCGGTCTTTTGTGCAGAGGCCTCTTCCACCTCGTGGATGAGCACCTGCAGCTCCGGTGGGAAGGCGCTCACGTCCCCGATAAACCGCACCCGGATGTTCTCATCCATAAAGTCCCGCAGGGCCTCTTCCAGGTACTCTTTGAACAGCCGGAGCAGGGCCCCCACCTCGTCTTTGGGCCGGGTCCAGTTCTCCGTGGAGAAGGCGTACACCGTCAGGTACTTGATGCCGATCTTAGAGCAGTACCGGGTGATGGTCCTGAAATTCTGGGCCCCTGCCCGGTGGCCCGCCGGCCTGGGCAGGAAGCGCTTTTTGGCCCACCGGCCGTTGCCGTCCATGATGATGCCCACGTGGACGGGCAGCACGCTCCGGTTCTTTTCCTGTTCCCCCACAGCTCCGCCTCCTTTCCGGCAAGAGACCTTTTAGATCTCCATGATCTCCTTTTCCTTGCTGGAGAAGCACTCCTCCACGTTCTTCACGTACTTGTCGGTGAGATCCTGAATCTTCTTCTCCCCGTGCTTCAAATCGTCCTCGGTGATCTCGGAGGCCTTCTTCATCTCCTTGAGCTTCTCGATGGCGTCCCGGCGGATGGCCCGCACCGCCACCTTGGCCTCCTCCCCCAGCTTGCTGATCTCCTTGACCAGCTCTTTCCGGCGCTCCTCGTTGAGGGGCGGGAACACCAGGCGGATGATCTTGCCGTCGTTCTGGGGGTTGACCCCCAGGTCGGAGGTCTGGATGGCCTTCTCAATGCCCCGGAGCACCGACATATCCCAGGGCTGGATGAGCAGCACCCGGGCCTCGGACACGGACACCGCCGCCAGCTGGTTGATGGGGGTGGGGGTGTCGTAGTAATTGACCATGATCTTGTCCAGCACCGCGGGGTTGGCACGGCCCGCCCGAATGGCGGCGTACTCCTCCTGCAGGTGGCCGATGGACTTCTTCATCTTGCTCTCTGTCTTCTCGAAAACTTGCTTCATCTCTGCCATGTTGGGTTTACCAGCCTTTCTCAGGTTTTATCCGCAGGGCGCCCTCACTGCACCAGGGTGCCTACTTTTTCTCCGGTCACTGCCCGGACGATGTTCTGGGGGTCCTCGATGCTGAACACCAGGAAGGGGATGTGCCTGTCCCGGCAGAAGCTGGCGGCGGTCATGTCCATAACCCCCAGGTTCTTGCTGAGCACATCCATGTAGGACAGGGTGTCGTACTTCTTGGCCTCCGGGTTCTGCTTGGGATCGGAATCATAGACGCCGTCCACCATGGTGGCCTTGAGGATCACGTCGGCCTCGATCTCCGCGGCCCGCAGGGCGGCGCCGGTATCGGTGGAGAAGAAGGGGTTGCCCGTGCCGCAGCCGAACACCACCACTCTCCCCTTTTCCAGGTGGCGCACCGCCCGGTTGCGGATGTAGGGCTCGGCCACCTCCTGCATGGCGATGGCGGTCTGCACCCGGACGTCCAGGCCCAGCTGCTCTAAACCGTCGGCCACGCCCAAGGCGTTGATGACCGTTGCCAGCATCCCCATGTGGTCGGCCCGGGTGCGGTCCATGCTGCCGCTGGAGCGGCCCCGCCAGAAGTTGCCCCCGCCTACCACGATGGCCACTTCCACGCCCATATCCACCAGCTCTTTCACGGGCTTGCAGATGTTGAGCACCGTGTCGAAATCGATGCCGTGGCCGGCTTTGCCCGCCAGGGACTCGCCGCTGAGCTTCAAGAGCACACGCTTGTACTTCGCTACCATTGAGAACTCCCCCGTTCTGCAGATTATATTCGCACTTATTGTACATGAAAAGCCCCGGTTTGTAAAGGGAAAAAGGGGTCCTGTCCCCGGGAAGAAAAAAGTTCACAAAAGCCTAGGGAAAAGAGCAAAACAGCGGCGCGTTGCGGGGGAGTTGGAACTGTGGTATACTGGCCTTGACGAAAAGGAGGGGACCTTATGGAAAAGAAACGCCGCCTGGCCCGGGACGGGGCGCTCTACGCCCTGTGCGCCCTGTACCTGCTGCTTCTATTCCTGATCCTGTTCCGCCAGCACCACCAGACCCGCTCGGTGAACCTGGTGCCCCTGCGCAGCGTCTTCCAGTACCTCACCGGGGCCGCCCCCTTAGGGGGCGAGACATCGGAGCTCCAGGCCCAATTTCTCCAGAGCCTGGCCCTGAGCAACCTGCTGGGAAATTTGGTCCTCTTTTTCCCCTTGGGGGTGTACGCGCGGCTGTTCTGGAACCGGCTGCCCCTGTGGGCCAGCGCCCTGCTCCCAGCGGCGGCGAGCCTCTGTGTGGAGGTGCTGCAGTATGCCACCGCCTGGGGCGTGGCGGATATCGACGACCTGCTGCTCAACGCCATGGGCGGGGCGCTGGGGGTGCTGGTGTGCCAGGGGGTGTACCGCCTGCTGGGCAGCTGGGACAAGGCCCGCACCCTGGTGGCGGCGGCCGCGCCTGTGGCCGGGGTGGCTTTCTTCGCCATCCTGATCTGGATGAACCGGTAAACCAAACATAAAAAAGAGCGGGTTCCTGGGGGAACTCGCTCTTTTGTGTTTTGGGGAAACTTACTTCACCATGCTGGCGATCTCGGCGGCGTAGTTGGAGTCGTCGCGCTTCTCCAGGCCCTCGCCCTTCTCGAAGCGGGTGTAAGCAGCGATCTTGATGTCGCCGCCCAGCTCCTTGGCCACGGACTCGGTGTACTGCTTCACGGTCATGGAGCTGTCCTGGACGTAGACCTGGTCCACCAGGCAGATCTCCTTGAAGAACTTGTTGAGCCGGCCGGTGACGATCTTCTCGGCGATGTTGGCAGGCTTGCCCTCGTCCACAATCTGCTGGGTGAGGATGGCCTTCTCCTTCTCCACGCGCTCGGCGGGAACGGAGGCCTCGTCCAGGTACTCGGCGTTCATGGCGGCGATCTGCATGGCCACGTTGTGGGCATAGGTCTTGAAGGCGTCGGTGGCGCCGATCTCATCGGTGGTGTCGAACTTGACGATGACGCCGATGCGGCCGCCGGCGTGGACGTAAGAGGTGACCACGCCCTCGTAGCGGGCGAAGCGGCGGATCTTGATGTTCTCGCCGATGACCAGGATCTTCTCCTTCAGCAGGGCATCCACGGTCAGGTCAGTGCCCTCGGCCTTGCACTGGAGCAGGGCCTCCACGTCGGCGGGGTTCTGGGCGATGACGGTGTCGGCGCAGGTCTTGACGAAGGCCTGGAACTCGGCGTTCTTGGCCACGAAGTCGGTCTCGGCGTTGACCTCGATGACCACGGCCACCTTGCCGCACTCGCTGACAGTGGCGAACGCCACGCCCTCGGCGGCGATACGGCCGGCCTTCTTCACGGAAGCGGCCAGGCCCTTCTCCCGGAGCAGGTCAACGGCCTTGTCCATGTTGCCCTCGGCCTCGGTGAGGGCCTTCTTGCAATCCATCATGCCGCAGCCGGTCTTCTCCCGGAGGGCGGCAACGTCTTTAGCGGTAAAATTCATGTTGATGTCCCCACTTTCCTTGATCTTCCGGCGCGTTCTCTAAAAAGCGCCGTCTCGGTTTATTTGGAAAAAAGCCTTAGGCCTCGGCAGACTCCTCGGCGTCGGCCTGAGCGGACTCCTCTTCGGCGTCCCGGGCAGCGGCGCCCATCTGGCCCTCGCGGCCCTCGATGAGAGCGTCGGCCATAGCGCCAGCGATGAGCTTCACGGCGCGGATGGCGTCATCGTTGCCGGGGATCACGTAGTCGATCTCGTCGGGATCGCAGTTGGTGTCCACAATGGCCACGATGGGGATATGCAGCTTCTTAGCCTCGGAAACGGCGATGCGCTCCTTCCGGGGATCCACGATGAACAGGGCGCCGGGGTAGGACTTCATGTCCTTGATGCCGCCCAGGAACTTCTCCAGCTTCTCAATCTCCAGCTGCAGCTTGCTGACTTCCTTCTTGGGCAGCAGCTCGAAGGTGCCGTCCTCTTCCATCTTCCGCAGCTGCGCCAGGCGCTGGATACGCTTGCGGATGGTGGCGAAGTTGGTGAGCATACCGCCCAGCCAGCGGGCGTTGACAAAGTAAGCGCCGGCGCGGGTGGCCTCCTCGCGGATGGACTCCTGAGCCTGCTTCTTGGTGCCCACGAACAGCACGTTCTGGCCCTCGGCGGCCAGGTCGCGGACGAAGTTATAAGCTTCCTCCAGCTTCTTCACGGTCTTCTGCAGGTCGATGATGTAGATCCCGTTGCGCTCGGTGAAGATATAGGGAGCCATCTTGGGGTTCCACCGGCGGGTCTGGTGGCCGAAGTGTACGCCGGCCTCCAACAGCTGTTTCATAGATACGACTGCCATTTGCAAATACCTCCTATGGTTTGGCGGCCGCTTTTTTGAGCGGTCCGCTCCTCCGCCAGGGTGGTTTTTTCGGGGCAGACCTGGTCTTCCAGGCACCATTCCTGAACCCCGGCGTGCGTTTTGCTGAAATATTATAGCACAAGGCCCTTTTTGGCGCAAGGGCTTTTTTCCCATCTTTTCAGGTTTTTTGCAGGTTTTACAGGCCCAGCCTGGCCCACAGCCTGGCGAGCGCCCCCGGGCTTTCCTGGGGGGAGCGGGGCGGCAGGTCCACCAGCACGGTGTCGTCCCCGATGAGCCCCACCTTGTCCCAGGGGATCACCAGGTCCGGCTCCCGGCCAAGGACGCCGAACAGTCGCAGCTTCCCATACACCACCAGGGCGGTCAGGGCCGCGGCGGCGGTGTCCAGTTCCAGGTCGCACACATAGCCCATACGGCTGCCGTCCCGTACGTTGATGACTTCCTTATTGCGCAGGTCCCCCATGCGGCAGGTCACGCCGACCCCTCCCCTACAAGCGTTTGTGAAAAAAATGTATGCGCTTTCTTGTGGGGCTATCCCTTCTTATGGTATAATGGGAGAAAGAGGGGAGCCCGCGGGCCCTCTCGGCCGGGGCCCGCCCCGGCCGCTCCCCCTGCGGCGGAGCCGCCCTCGCGGCAGCGAGGGCGGAGAGGGCCCGCGGGCTGGGTACCCCTCCCGCTTGCGGCAACAAAAAAAGAAAGAAGGCGGCAGCTATGAACATCTGGCACGATATCTCCCCCGACCGCATCCACCAGGACGACTTTATCGCCGTCATTGAAATCCCCGAGGGAAGCAAGGCAAAGTATGAGATGGACAAGGAGACCGGCCTTTTGCGGCTGGACCGGGTGCTGTACACCTCCACCCACTACCCCGCCAACTACGGCTTCATCCCCCGCACCTACGCCAACGACGGCGACCCCCTGGACGTGCTGGTCCTCTGCTCCGAGCGGATCTACCCCATGTCCCTGGTGCGGTGCTACCCCATCGGGGTCATCATCATGGAGGACGGGGGCAGCCGGGACGAGAAGATCATCGCCATCCCCTTCGACGACCCCACCTACAACGGCTACCGGGACATCTCCGCCCTGCCCCAGCACATCTTCGCAGAGATGGAGCACTTCTTCACCGTGTACAAAGAGCTGGAGAACGCCAAGGCCACCAGCATCACAGACGTGGAGGGCCGCACTGTGGCGGAACAGGTCATCGCCGCCTGCCTGGAGCAGTACAAGAAAGACTTCGGCGGCAAGAAGGGCCGCAAGTCCGAAAAATAACAAAGAACCCCACCTGCGCCGGGAACAGCTCCCGGCGCTTTTTTATACCTTGGGCTAGTTTTCTACGCCTTCCGGGACGCCCCCCGGCCGAAGACCATGGCCTGGGCCGCGTAGCGGGTGAAGAACGCCACAAAGGGCCCCAGGGCCAGGGCGCACACCAAGGTGCCCAGGCCGATGAGCCCGCCCAGCAGGAAGGCCACTCCCACGCACACCCCATCGGTGAAGATGCGGCACCAGAAATAGGGCACCGGAAGCTTCCGGGCCAGCAGCAGGGACAGGGCATCGTACGGGGCGATGCCCACGTCGGCGGTCTGGTACAGGGCGCAGGAGAAGCTGAGGATCAGCACCCCCACCCCCAGCAGCGCCAGCTGTTGGGGAAAGTTCTGGGGCTCGCCGAAGGCCCCCACAAACAGCTTCTCGAAAAAGGAGGCGATGGGCCCCACAAAGAACCAGTTCACCACCGTGCCCACGCCCACCATGTCCCGGGCAAACAGCAGTTCCACCACAAAGTACAGGCAGTTCAAGATGATGACGCAGATGGAGAAATCTATGCCCACCTGGCCCCCCACGGCGATGGCCAGGGCGGTGGAGGGGTCGTTCCCCATCAGGGAGACCTTGAAAAGGCCCACGCCCACCCCCATAATCAGGATGCCCAGAAGCATCACCGCCAGCCGCCGGGGGTACCTGTCCTTTTTGATGAGTTTCACAAACACCACGACCTTTCCGCGCGCCCAGGCCCGTCCCGGGCCTGGCTTTTCCCGGGAATTATAACACAGCCGCAGCCTTTGCACAAGCCCTGCCGGCCCTATCGAATCTCCCGCTTCACCTTCTGCAGGGCGGCCTTCTCCAGCCGGGACACCTGGGCCTGGGAGATGCCGATGACTTTGGCCACCTCCATCTGGGTCATGCCCTTTAAAAACCGCAGAGAGAGGATCCGTTTCTCCCGGGGGTTCAGGTTCTGTATGGCCTGCTTTAACGCGATCTCATCCAGCCAGTCCTGGTCGTTGCCGTCCCCCACCTGGTCCATCAGGTAGATGGTGTCTCCCCCGTGCTCGTACACCGGCTCGTACAGGGACACCGGCTCCACAATGGCCTCCAGGGCCAGCACCACGTCCTCCCGCTTGAGGGACAGGGCCTGGGCGATCTCCTCCACCGTGGGCTCCCGGCCGTTTTCCCCGGTGAGGCGCTCCCGGCACTGGATGGCCTTGTAGGCCGTGTCCCGCAGGGAGCGGCTGACCCGCAGGGCGTTGTTGTCCCGCAGAAACCGCCGCACCTCCCCGATGATCATGGGCACGCCGTAGGTGGAGAACTGCACCCCCTGGCTCACGTCGAAGTGGTCGATGGCCTTCATCAGGCCGATGCACCCCACCTGGAACAGGTCGTCCGGGTTCTCCCCCCGGTTTCCAAAGCGCTGGATCACCGAGAGCACCAGCCGCAGGTTCCCGGCGATGAGCTTCTCCCTGGCCTGCTTGTCCCCCTGGTGGCTGCGCACCAGCAGCTCCCGGGTCTCCTGGCTGCTCAGCACCTTCAGCCGGGCGGTGTTCACCCCGCAGATCTCCACTTTTCCCTGCATAAAAAAACCACCTCCGCGACAGTCGTCACGAAGGTAGTCTTTGCCTTTTTCTCCGGTTTTAATCAGCCCGGGGCCTTACAGGTCCCGGCCGCAGCACTTCTTGTACTTTTTGCCGCTGCCGCAGGGGCAGGGGTCGTTGCGGCCGATCTTCTCCCCCTTTACCACGGTCTTGGACTGCTTCTGCTCCTTATAAAGCTCCCGGCGGCGCTCCTCGGTGAGCAGGCCGTCCCACTGGGGCAGGGTGTACAGCCACTGGGCCTTGGCCTCCACCATGTTCTTGTAGAGCAGCTCCAGGTCGTAGTCCAGGTTCACCTGGGTGTCCTTCTCCAGGGTGTCCATGGGGTTCTTTTCCTTCAGGCTGTCGTTGATGCCGTCCAGGAAGCCCACCATGGTCATCAGGTCCACGCCAAAGTCAGCGGCGAAGCCCTCCACGGTGTTTTTCTCCGGCACGCCCTGAAGGATCTTCTCGTAAAAGCCCTTCTCCGCGTCCAGATACATCTTCCAGAATTTTCTCCCGCCGTCCGGGTCCGCTTGTTTCCCCTGGACGTGTTTTTCCCAATCCTGCAGCAGTGCCACAAAGATCCCTCCAAACTGTCATTTCTCGCGTGTTTGCCCCAAAATTTTACCATCCCCGTCCCCCCTTGTCAAGGCTGGGGCGCCTTGTCCTTCCCGCCCCTGTGTGCTATACTGGGAGAAGACGATTTTATAAAGAAAGGAGCCTCTCTATGGCGCAACGGTTTTCTCCCCCTCCCTGGGCCAGGGAGGCCCTGGACCGGCTGGAGCAGGCCGGCTTTGAGGCCTGGTTCGTGGGGGGCTGCGTCCGGGATTCCCTCCTGGGCCAGACCCCCGGCGACTGGGACGTGGCCACCAGCGCCCTGCCGGAGGAGACAGCCGCCTGCTTTGCCGGGCTGCCCCAGGTGGACGCGGGGAAAAAGCACGGCACCGTGGCCGTGGTCCTCTCCGGGCAGCTGGTGGAGATCACCACCTACCGGGTGGACGGCGCCTACAGCGACAGCCGCCACCCGGACGGGGTCGCCTTCTCCCCCCGGCTGGAGGACGACTTGTCCCGCCGGGACTTTACGGTGAACGCCATGGCCTGGCACCCCCGCCGGGGCCTGGTGGACCCCTTCGGGGGCCGGGAGGACTTGTCCCGGCGCATGCTGCGCTGTGTGGGGGACCCCCGCCGCCGCTTTGGGGAGGACGCCCTGCGGGTGCTGCGGTGTTTGCGCTTCGCCAGCCAGCTGGGCTTTTCCGTCCAGCGGGAGACAGGCCGGGCCCTGTGGGAGTTTGAGGGCCCTCTCCTCACCCTGTCGGCGGAGCGGGTGCGGGAGGAGCTGACAAAGCTCCTCTGCGGGGAGAACGCCCCCCAGGTGCTCCGGGAGTACAGCGGGGTCTTCTTCCCCCTGCTGCCGGAGCTGGAGCCCATGTGCGGCTGCACCCAAGAGACCCCCTACCACTGCTACACCGTGTGGGAGCACACCCTGCACGTGGTGGAGAAGGCCCCCCGGACCCCCACCCTCCGGTGGGCGGCCCTGCTCCACGACAGCGGCAAGCCCCCCGCCAAGTTCTTCGAGGGCGGGGTGGCCCACTTCTACGGCCACGCCAAGCTCAGCGCCCAGCGGGCGGAGAGCCTGCTTGCCCGGCTGCGGTTCTCCACCAGGGACCGGGAACGGGTGGTCTCCCTGGTGGCGGCCCACAGCCAAGCCCTGCCCTTTTCGGAAAAGCGGTTGAAAAAGCTGCTCTCCGCCCAGGGCCCCCAGTGGGTGGGGGAACTGCTGGACCTGATGGCGGCGGACAACTCCGGCAAGCAGCCGGGCATAGGCCCCGGCCGCCTGGCCCAGGTGGCCCAGGCCCGCTCCCTGGTGGAGGAGATCCTCCGGCGGGAGGACTGCCTGAGCCTGAAGGCCCTGGCCGTAAAAGGCGGGGACCTGCTGGACCTGGGCTGCCCCCCCGGCCCCTTGGTGGGAGAGATCCTCCGCCGGCTGCTGGACCAGGTGCTGGAGGGCTCCCTGCCCAATGACCGGGAGGCCCTGCTAAAGCGGGCCCGCTCCCTTTTGCGCAAAAAGATGGGATAAACAGGAAAGAGCCGCCGGGTCCGGCGGCTCCTTTTTTGCCTGGGCTATGTACGGCCCAGGCCGAAGCTGATGGACAAAGCTTGGTCCACCCGGTGCATGGCGTCCTTGTCCAGGCGGCCCATCTTCTCCCGCAGCCGGTGTTTGTCCAGGGTGCGCACCTGCTCCAGCAGGATCACCGAGTCCTTCACCAGGCCGCTGCCGCTGGCCCCCACCTCGATGTGGGTGGGCAGGTTTGCCTTGTCGTGCTGGCTGGTGATGGCCGCGGCGATCACCGTGGGGGAAAAGCGGTTGCCCACGTCGTTCTGCACGATAAGCACCGGCCGGACCCCGCCCTGCTCCGACCCCACCACCGGGCTCAGGTCGGCGTAATAGATGTCTCCTCGGCGCACGTTCATACACAGTCCCTCCTGGCGTAAAGGTTTTCGCTGTTAGTTTGGCCCAGGGGGCCGGGATCTAATCAACCTCTCTCTATCTTATCCGTCCAAGCCCCGTTTTGTGCCTGGGAGCGGGCAAACTTTCCCCGCCGGGAGAAAATTTTCAATTTTTTAAAAAAAGGCTTGCATTTCTCCCCCGGGTGTGGTATTATCGTAAAGCGCCCGAGAGAGACGCGAAAAAAGTTGGGGGTATAGCTCAGCTGGGAGAGCGCTTGAATGGCATTCAAGAGGTCAGCGGTTCGATCCCGCTTATCTCCACCACAACGAATAAATCCGAACCTTGCGCCGGTTGGCAATGGGTTCGGATTTATTCTTATCATGAAAGAGGTCATTCCATAAGAAAGACTCTTTATGCAATCTTTTTGACTGCATGAAGAGCCTTTCTTGCGGTTTAACCATTTTTCGATATTTCCAACGCATATCCAAAATTCCGAACACAACGAAGCGCATGCCGATTATCTTTTTCCCATCCTAACTTGCGCCAAATTGTTTGAACATGGTGACTGACCAGTTTTCTTGCCTCGCCGTAGTCGGGTTCACGCCAAACTCTCTCATAGATTTGTCCGTGCGTCAATACATGGTTTGCGTTTTTATACAAGTACAAGAGAATCTCGTACTCCGTTTTCGTGAGCAAAATCTCTTGGCCATAGCAGAATAGGAAGATTATTGCAGATATTATATGTGGTTCATGTTGTGTTAATTCCTGCATTTTTCTTGTAATCAATCCATCCGTGCAATATGAAACAAAATGGGTATCAGAACGCAGCGTTTGGATGCTTCGCTCTGATGCCTTTTTACGATATAGTTCCTTTTACAGTGGCGACAACGATTACCGGAATTCCGTCGTCTCTTTCTGCAACACTGCACCCCTTTTGATTAGTGATTTTTTCTCCGCACCTCT